>CAYPMS010000156.1:0-7669 GCA_964411655.1 uncultured Fibrobacter sp. | reverse complement strand
GCAATCCTATGTACGAATACAAGATATTGATGTGAAAGAACCTGAATAGTTACAATCAAAGCTTATAATCCCTTACGAATATGAAGAAGTCGCTATACGACAAAAATTATTCAGTTATACTGAAGAATTTATCCTTCTTACCAAAGGAATTGATATCATAGGGATTATCGGCATTGCATCACCGACACCTCCATTGAAGAGCGCAACGATAAAGTTGATCGTTTGCCCTAAACCGTACCTCAAAAATCTAATGAATTATTCCTATTTTAATTTACCTGTAATCATGGTCAGAGAAATCAGCAAAATAAGGATTTTCGACAACAATTCTGACTTAAACACCGACATATTATCTGTTTTGACGGAAAACGGATTTAAAAAAGAAGCGGTTTTATTATCTGAATTTGAACATGAAAAAGAATGTGTTTCTTATGCAAAGTATTATCCATCGGATATGATAAAGCAATCAAACGAGCAGCGAATATTATCCGAGCAGCTTGCATAACTATTTTAAAGGCCTTTGGTTTTATCGAGAGAGAAAAAAATCCGAAATGCTTTAGTCTTCATTCTGATGGTTTTTTGCTACGAATCCTTTTCACATGATTCCACTAAACCAAAACAAACTTTATCAGTCTTTTTCCAATCTTTCTTTTAACGGGTACAACTGGAGGTGGTTACAAGAAGGTAATATTTGTTCATCATGGTCTATTCATGGATGCTCAGTATTCTATTCCGATCCTTCCAAAAATCGCATACCGGGTCATTAGGGTATCGATACCATTTTACAATGGCGAACCTGGACAATTCATCGGCCCCTTTGCCAAATTGGAATATGTACTAATCAGCTCATAAGTAAGTCATGATTTATATCCATAGAGAAAAAAGCTCGAAGGCAGGAAATTGGATCGTAAGACGCTTGAGGCGATCCGTATTCGGGCGGTCAATTGCAGCAGAACAGACAGAGTCCGGAACAGGTGATTGCGGCATTGGGGATGACCCGCGCAGTCATCTACCGGTGGCTTGCGACATTCAACGCTGGAGGGTGGCAAGCGCTTCAGGCAAAGAAGCTTTTCAGTTGTCCGCCGAAGCTGAATACATCGCAGATTCGGTGTATATATCGAAAGGTTGTCGGCAAGAATCCGCTGCAGTTTAAATTCGAATTCGCCCTGTGGACACGTGAGATGATTCGAGAACTGATCAAGAGGAAGTTTGGAGTGCATGAGTGCCGTTTCTGATGGTTGACTGATGCCACGATTGGGAATGAGCTGCTACCGTCTTTTGTTTCGGGCGTATCAGCAGAATACAGATGCGGTGAACCGATGGATGCACGATGAATTTACCAAGATTGCTGCGCAGGCGAAGGCAGAAGGTGCATCGATATTTTTCGCTGATGAAGCGGGCATACGATCTGATTATTATGCCGGCACTACCTGGGCGCCACGCGGGCAGACTCCGAAGATACCTTTGACAGGTGCGCGTTTGGCATTAAAAATGATTTCCGCAATAACGCGCAAAGGCGAAATGCATTTTTTGGTCACTGATAAACAATCAGCTCCGATATCTTTTGCGACTTTATCGACCGGTTGCTCCATCACCGGCGGAATCCGGTGTATCTTATTGTTGACGGGCATCCGGTTCATAGAAGTGCCACGGTGAGGAAGCAAATTGAATCGTACAAGGGCCGTCTGCAAGCTGATACGTTCCCCATTGTATTCACCGGAGGCAAATCATGATGAACTGGTATGGAATGCCGTAAAGCAAAAGGTTGGTCGCTCGTTCGTTGTCGGTCCGGACAAGCTCAAAGGCAAAGTCATCGGTGCATTGCGATGGTTGCAGAAATCTCCTTAAATAATCAAGGGATTTTTCAATCACTTGGATGTGGCATACGCATTGTGCTAACGTATATTTACTTATGAACTGCTTGGTAGAAGCTGTTATGAAAGATGAAAACAGATACAGCTATACCTGTAAGCTTGAGTATTATTCTTTTGGTTTGGATTGGGGTAAAAGAGGTAAGATTTTTAAAAGGTTCACTTATAAATTTAGAATTGGAGTTTGGTATCCTCAATGTACACTGTTCACCATCGCACAGCCTCCCGTGTTTTTATTACAATCTATAAACTTCAATGGTGTATATGTCTGTAAGCTTCTGATACTGACTCCGGGCCATTCTGAATGGGCCTGTGGACAACTTTTCTTAACCAATTCCTGGTGGACCGCAGATACAGCTACTTTATTATAGAAAAACTGGATCGCTTCATATTGAGAAAAATCTAAGCTTTTTAAATATTCGATAAAAATTGTTGTTTTTAGATAATAGGGAGCACCGGGGTTATTTTGAAGCGAACTTAATTAAAAAAAGGAACGAGAATTTAGATACGAAAGCCGGTTTCATTGCGGGTCTTATTTCCGGACCGATATTGCATTCGACATGACAAGCACCTTTCATATTTTTGTGGTCGAAATCTTTTTAATAAGCTATCCCAGAGCCAAAAAAATATTTAAAATTAAAACCTGTGCCTAAAATTATACAGAGCAAAACCGAAAGAAGTACCGAAAACAAAATAATATAACCCAGGCTAATCCTGTGACGAAGAGAACGCCAAAAACTGAAAAAGAAAATGCTGAAAATAACAGCATAAAAAATGAGCATTATAATAACGTTTTTAACCATTTTACCTTCACATCATCAATCTAAGGGTACTTGACTGCAAAACAAAGTAATTCATAAAATAAATAGAATTAATGCATTGAGGCAAAAATAAAATCGTAAAATCGAAAGCTTTAGCATATACATTTGTCTTTATTCACCTTTTCCTTTTCAACTGTCCGATCCAGCTTGTTGAGCCAGATAATATTCCACTCCTCACACTGTATGATCCAGGGATACTTTATGCACATTTTTATTTTCAGAAAGCGATATTAATTCCTGAATTTCAGGTAAATCTGTGGAATCCAACTCCATAAGATCAAATCTATGGTTTAAGTATTGAAAGGATAGAGAACATTATTAAGATCACATCATTTACCGACTCCGAGCGATTAAGTAAAGAAGTTTTAATCACTGAAATTACTGATGTTTTTAAAAATATACCAGTTCAAACCACCTCAGTAGTCCGGCCATAATACCGGACTATTCCTTGCACTTGACCCACTATCTGTTCTTCTGGTAAAATACGAGGGCAGCGTGATAGCGAGACAGTAATAATTAAAAATTAATAAGTAAAACAGTGGGACAGGAAAAAATTAATAATTAATAAATAAGACAGTAGAACAGTGAAATGGCAAGACAGCAAAATGGCCAAACAGCTAAACAGCTAAACAGCCAAACAGCCAAACAGCTAAACAGCTACACAACTACACAACTACACAGCAAACACCTGCTTAGAAAGAGAAACTCCCCAATGCGTCAGGAGTCTTTACAAGACATCTGCAATTCAGTAAGAGAACAGATCAAAAATGGGGATGTTCTAAATAGAATCATTCGCAGGTTTACAAGACTGTACCGCTTCAGAACAGATACTGAAAAAAGCACTTCCCATGATGTCCGATCCGGTTACTATACCACCTGAATTTTGCACGAGCACGAAGTTGACAACTCTCGGTTAAAACAATAAATCTTAATTAACCCAAGTCTCTATTTTTGGGGCAACCAACAATTTTGATTCAGTTCGAAGGGTTATCTACTGTCCGGAAATATTTACACTATCATCAACTTGTTCATGCAAATAAAATTTTGCATCTTTATTAACCCGTCTTTTCATAAGAGATTACGAACTCCCGCTTTCCCAGGCTTTCGGTTCCTTGCGCCGTTTGTCGATGTATGCCATAAAGTCCAGCAGCCCGGCTGTATGTGCATCATGCACCGAATACTTTACAGTGGTCTGCCGTCCATGGGTAACGATCTTCGCTGCAACAGAGAGCTGCTTTAATCAGGCAATACGTATCGTCTGGTTGACGATCTCCCGTTGGGAGATATTTCCTGAGGCTAGACGCGTTTGTTTCGAAGATAAAATCAAATCCGCACTCGATGCATGCCAGTACCGTTTGCTCCCCTGTGAATTCGGCGTCCCATTTAATGATAACCTTTTTTAAGCAGGAAGGAAGGTAATTCCCAATCTGCCGGATAAAATGCTTGTTTTACGACTGCCTTATGCGTATTTTCTCTTTTACTCTTCACCATCTGGGTGCCTCCTTCTGAAAGTCTATTTGATATTGTAAAATTGAAAAATCCCTGCAGAATAAGCGCTCAGATAGTTTTTATCTCTATTTTATTCTTGTGAGCCGTTTTCTGTGCAAAAATCAGGTATGAGCTTCGTGACAGCGAGAGCGGGAATCTGCTTACGTCAGGTAAAAAAAAAGAGCGGGGATACGCTGGAGATGCTGATACCGGATTCGCGAATGCTGAAAATTACTGTGGATGGTTACACCTGAGATGAAAGGATAAATCTATTAAATGGGAACGATATGTGCCAACGATGCGGTACGGGTTAAACCGAAGAAAATCATTGTTGCTCACGGAATAATGGACGGGCATGCGCATCATAACAGCGGGGCATGTTGCCCGTTGCCGCTTGTTTACGCGCAAATTGAGGATGGAACGCTGCAGGCATATCCGAAGACAGTGATGGGTTTTCGTTCGCGTGAATGGTGTGAAGTTGTTGTCGGCCTGAAATACAGGGAAGGTGTACGTATCCAGAGGTTGACAACGCTTGAAATGGGAAACCTTCTTGCTAATTTGAACAGGCAAACCTTTGCGAATATCAGGCATAGTATGGATTTCGCCGATGAGTATAAGACTAAATCGGGCGGAGAGCAGATAGCGACACTGATGATAATTGCAACGATGGATATGGAGCGGGCGCATATAGCAGGGTATGAAGGCCAGACGATTTATCACGAGGAAAACGGCAAGCTGTTTTATTTTGAACGAATGTCTGGTGACAAACCGGAGAGGGAAGGAATAAAAAGGGATTTATCGCATGAGATTGTTGAGAACAAGATTGATAAGACGAAGGTTTTAAAGTTGCAAAAATGGAAACGGCAGTTCAAAGATACAAGGTTAGCAGCGATATCCAATCCTCTTCACTTACTGCCCCTTTACTTTTATGATCCCCGGCGATTTAATCGTCCCTCAGGAACAAAGTTTCCTGATTCGATGGATTATGGAGCATGGGATAAAGTTTTTGACTACATCGCCACGGACTCAAAACCGGGCATCTGGGCTGGTGCTAAAATGTACCCGCCTCTTGGCCACAAACCTCTTGATGAACTTTGTGAATATCTGCCGGATTTTTATCATCGCTGTGAGAAGGACAAAATCCCGATTTTGACGCACTGTTCTCCGGGCGGTATGACTACTCACGAAGCCGCTCACTACATGGCCTTTGATATCGAAAACGGAGAGCTGTGCCGCAAACGGCAACTTGCCAGGCAAAACCAGCGGGAGGAAATTACCCGCTTGACAGGTAAGCCGGCGGGTAATGTCCCTGGCTATCCAAAAGAGCTGGGTGAGACAACCGATAAATTCAGAAGATTTCCATTTGATTATTTCTACAAGAATTACGTTCACCCTGAAGCATGGCGGCCGGTTCTTGAAAATTTCCCCGACTTGCATCTTTGCCTTGCCCATTTTGGCGGTGATGAATGGAAGCGCGGCCCGATTAGAACATGGACTGATGGTCCACCTGGTGAATGGATAAAGAGTATAATCGAATTAACGAAACAGTATAAGAATGTATATACCGATATCTCCTGTTTCAACCTTGAAAATGAACTTATCGGGGACAATGGCGAAGGCAGGAAGGTACGCGATACGCTCAACAAAATGCTTTATTGGATGCGCGACAGGGATGAATACAGACATTTACGGAATAAGGTAATCTTCGGGACAGACTGGTATCTCACCCACCTGACCCGCACCGATGAAGGTGCGGAATACGGTCACTACTGCCGGGATTTCAAGGAGCTCATTGACCAGGTTGATTCCACATTCTGGATACGGTTTACGCTGGTGAATCCTTGGTCGTGCTATTCGATGTCAAAAAAGAAACTATACCAAATGAAACGAGCCTTAAAATATGCAAAGGCCGATGAAGGAATGCTTGAAAAAGAATACGAAAAGCTTCTCAATCTCGATGACGAAGTCTCCCGCATCAGGGAGCAACTGGCAAAATGGGATGCTTAACGATGTCAAATAAGAAAGATCGGGTGATACATGTACGATTTATCAAATATACCACTGCATAAATGGGTTTTGGCATTCGCATATCTTTTCCTGAAATACTACTGGCCATGGGCCGCCGGTGCGGTGTCTGGACTGATATTATGGCGATTGCGGCTGCCTTTACGGAAAAAACTGTACATTGCAGCAATAGCCATAGGCGTATTTGCAGCAGGAAAGACCGTTTATCACTTTTTTCCTGGATATATCCCCGGATGCACAGAAAATCCAACCAAAGGAGTTTATAAAATGCCTGATTACACTATCATCAGTCAGAAGGGCGGCAAATACTTCTTTCCCTACTGTGTTCCGCTTAAGGAACCGATTCGAAAGATATTTCCCGTTCCGGTCAAAGATGCAGTTGGAACAATCGATTTCGATAATGCAATAACGGTGCTGAAATTCAGAGGCGACACTACACCGGATTATGATATTGTCGCGAAAGATTTTTTAGCGGAAGTGGACGGGGATTTTGATTTCGGATTCTGTCCGGTGTTTGACGACGAAACAATCGTTTACACCCAGACCCGCTGGGCGGTGGTGGCGAATATCAAAACAGGAAAAGTCATTTCTCCAGTTCTCACTATGTCACTCGATGATTATATAATCGGCATAAGCAGTTTCGATACAGTCAAACATTCATTTGTAATAGTACGCGCAACACCTGGCCCAAATGATTATGACAAATACCTTCATGTTATGTTTCTTCAAAACGATAAATTCATAAATGTCGGTGAAATTAAAAGTGGCTGTTGGGCTGTGAATTACAATACCCCCTGGATTGTTCATGACCGAAAGATAATTACCTACGACAGCGCAGCAAACAAACTGCTCTGTCATGATGCCGACCTGAAACCTTCAACGCATCCCTTTGTGGAAATCTTTAATCGTAATAATGGCAAGTTCCGCAAGCTCAAGGAAATGATAATTCACCCTACATTGCCATTCGGATTGGTGGTGGAGATTGGGAAAGATACCGATTGGAGTAAATATAGTGAAATGGAAATTACGCCAGAACTTGAAAAGCTTGAAGATTCTCTATATAAGCTTGAATTTATCCACGCTCTCTACCTTCTCCGTTGGGACACAGACGACACAAACAAGCAATACATTCCGCTCCATACCGATACCTTATCGCTCATTGAGCCATTTGCCGCAAAACAATATGGCCGCTTTACCTTCTCCCCCGACGGGGAATGGCTTGTTTTCGGACATGAAGACATGGGCAGGGACAAATACGGTAATCTGGGGCCGGGCGGGCCATTGCAGCCATTCTTTGTCGCTCTACCGGTAGATGAGAAAAAGCCCTTCTTCTTTGGAGAACCGATATTCATGGGCAGAACATTAATCAAAGAAAACAATGTGACAACCACGGCATGGACTACCGACCCGACAGCCTTTGTGGCAGCAGATGGACTTGGACTGTATAAATGGGATTTGGGCAATCTG
>CAYPMS010000155.1:0-7781 GCA_964411655.1 uncultured Fibrobacter sp. | reverse complement strand
AAAACCCGAGGGCAAAAATCACTGTCCAATACCAGTTATATCTCAATGGAGAATTCGCCAACGATCGGCAGATCCCATTCAATGGAATCAATGTAACCCTTTCAGATCTGCATGAAAACAAAGTGATATATCAAAATCCCATCAATGGTGACAAAGAATATTTCAATCTGAATCAAATTGACAACTGGGTTAAAATCAACTATTACCTGCAATACATAAAATCAGCATTTCCATCTGATACAGCAGAATTCCGTTATGTTCTGTTCATGAATGATAAACCAGTAACCGAATATAAAGTAAAATATGATAACTATTTCATGATGGGTGACAATAGAGATAATTCACTGGATTCCAGATACTGGGGATATCTTAATCGCAATTTTATCAAAGCAAAAGCCTTTATTCTCTATTTCTCCCTGGATAAAGAAATACCATTCTGGCAGTTGCCTATGAAGATAAGATGGAATCGGATAGGAAAACTGATCCGTGCCTGGGATGGTCTCAATATCATGCCTTCCAGAATGTAATCTATTTTAAAGTCAGGAATTTCCCTGAAAATTCCTGACTCTCTGCATACCTATTTTCTTTGCCTGCTCAACCAGTGCAGACCAGCATTAAAAATAATATCATGCTTTCCTTCAAATATTTTTAAAATTACGGTATTTGATTTACGCTCAAAAAGCAATGGTAAACCAACATCAGAAAAAAAACTATCCTGACAGGTCGTTTCCAGATTACCCGGAATTTTTCTGTATTTGTCTATATATTCCATATCATATAAAGTAATACGATCTTCTTTTTCTGCAAGATCATTGAATGCCATTATCGAATGAGATGGCATAACAAATTTATCATTTATGCCAGTGGCAATATAAACCGGAACCTTTTTTCCATAAGCTTTTTTCAGATAACTGCTGACGCTTCTTTTCTGACACTCCAGAAAGCTGTCTGAACCATCCAATGGTGGACCTCCACATGAATTGCGGATATGAACAGCATAGTTATACCTGCTTTTTCTTAACTCCTGATACCACTTGGCTAAATCATAGACCGGCACCCAGGCTGCCGCTCCGGCCCAAAGCTGCGGGTACTTCCCCACCATAATCAGAGTGACCATAGCGCCACCCGAAAAGCCCGTTATATATATCCTGTTTGAATCTATTTTGGCATGATTGAGTGCATAATTCAAAGCATCCAGAATATCCTGCAAGGCAAGCTCTGATGCAGTGGCATTTTTATTTGTGAATGCACCCCGATAATCCGGATGAATAAGAACCCAATCATTAATAGAAGCCCAAATTCCAAATGGAATGCTGTAATGATGCTGATAGTCGGCGCTCCAACTGTGTAACGCAAGCAGTAAAGGTTTTTTTTTATCAGAACCGGAATTATAAAAAAGTGCCGATTGATAAGAGCCATCCATAGATGACCTGATTTTGATATGCTTAATCTGAGGTACTGTGGATTTCCAGGCTGATTCCTTTGACATTTTCATTACTGGCGAACCAGCAAGACGGTAAAATGTTTTATAGGATTGCTGGCTTATCAATTGTTCAGCATACCCTGCCTCACAGAAAAAAAGAATCAACAGAAATATGCCTTTCAAAGAAACTCCGGATTTGCACATATTTTTCCCCGTGAGATGCTGGTTTATCATGGTACCAGATTTTTTAAACCAGGTACCTGCCTGATCACATAGATTATGCAAAATGAGACTATTAATACAAAAGTGGCAAATAAAGGAATTCCTATCCAGGGATTAAAAACTTTATCTATGTCCATAATCTGTAACATATTCCCTTTAAAAACCGAAATAACTATCGCATGGACCAGATAAATACCAGGAATGCAAAGTGCCAGTGAATGGAAAAAAAATTGCACAGTTTTACACTCAATTAATATATCCGGCCATATGATACTTTTTGTTATCAGAAAGACCGGTATTGACATTATTAAAACATTTACACTGTAATATTCATAAAGAGCTTCGGTCAATTGGCCGTCTTTTACCTTAACTGTCAGATAATATGTACCGTATACCGTGAAAATAAAGGCTGTTATAAACAAGAGAACTAATAAAATCAACCATCGCCCTTTCAGATGCACACTTCTCAGGAGATATCCCAGTACAAAATAACCTGTATAGTAGAAAACAGAGCTGGGTGTATCAATTGACATATATGTTTCAATACTGAAAAGAGACTCAATAGTAGGCAGAAGAGAACCAAAGACAAACCATGTCAAGAGAAAAAAACGGATATTCCCCCTCGAAGCATGCTTCAGATAAATCCCTATGAAAGGAGAGAGAAAATAGAGTCCAATAAGTGTATAAATAAACCACAGGTGATAATAAGCAGGCTCTTTGATAAATAATCGCAGAGTCTCAGCTAAAGTGATCTGTTCTTTATTAACCGTTACTCTCCAAAAAAAATAGACTGCACTCCAGAGGAAAAAAGGAACACAAATCCGCTTAAAACGCTTCAGAAGAAAATGTCTGACCGATTCTTTCTGAACCTGCTCCAGAATAAAAGTACCACTTAACATGAAAAATACCGGAATGCACCAGCGATTAAATGAATCATAGAGATTACCTGCCCACCATCCAGTTTCACTTTTTTTATATTCGACCAGATATGGAGCTGCACTGTGGATTATTATCACTCCATAAATCGCGAATATTTTAAGCAGATCTGCCCAAATCACTCTTCTGGCACTTGCCATTATTAAAACCTGATATGAGAAAACATATTTTTTTCAGTAGCTGTCAGAATAAGTGAAGCAATAATAATTCCGACTTTTTTCAGAATAAAATTATCCCTAACAATGCAGAAATCAGTATCGCGGATATTATAGAGAGTCTCAAACAAGTAATCCCTAAAAAAATCAGCAGAAAAATGATAAATCCATCAGTATTGAGTATAAAGCTGAATGGCGTCTCAATCTTTTTACCTAAAAGAAAACGTCCCACATTTTCTATCCCTAAAGATGAACTGAAAACCGAAACCTGAACAAAAAATAAGACAGCTATAAATATTAAACCGATAGTAGCCGGCCTTATACCTGAAAGTAAGGCTTTTACCATTCGGTTTTCACTGAATTTCTCGAAAAAAGCGGCTATCACCATTATTAGCACAAAAGAGGGAAGAAAAACTCCGAGTGTTGCACAAATTGAACCAGGAATTCCTGCGGTCCGATAACCAACATAGGTTGCTGCATTTATTCCAATTGGTCCAGGTGTCATCTGAGAAATCGAGACCAAATCTGCAAACTCTTCTGCGTCAAGCCAACCTGCACTTTGCATCTCCATCTGTATAAGAGGAATCATCGCATATCCTCCTCCGAATGAAAAAAGTCCGATTTTAAAAAACACCATAAACAAAGAAACCAGAATCATCTTTTCCCCTTTTGGAATAAAATTAAGCCAGTTAATGCAGAACAAAGAAGTACAACAATCGGATGAACCTTAAAAAGAGCAATAAGTAAAAAGGAAACTACCGCAATCAACAAATCAGATTTGTAAACAATCACAGATCTGGCCAGTCGTATGGCTGTGAAAAGAATTAATGCCGTTATACCAGCCCTGATCCCACTGAATGCATCCTGGATAACCGAAACCGATCTATATTGATTAAAGACAACCGCTATCAGCAGTATAATAAAAAATGATGGTAGAATCATACCAGCCGCAGCTATACATGCACCTTTAATTTTCCCTATTCTATAACCCACAAACAGAGATGCATTAATTGCAATTATCCCTGGCACAGATTGTGAAAGTGCTAATATATTAACAATTTCCTCTTTGGAAACCCATCCTTTACGATCCACAAACTCCTGTTCTATAAGAGGGAGCATCGCATAACCACCTCCAATAGTAAAGGAGCCGATCTTTAAAAAGCTACAAAACATACCAAAGAGCGTTTTCCACTTCTCAGACATCCTTATTGTTTCTCCTTCTGTTACAGTTTTCTGCTTACAGACTAATTTAAGGTAGAAATATAACCTACGTTTTAAGCTCTGAACAAAATCATTAGTTATAAACTATGCTCAGAACTTGCAGCCCCATATAACTGTAACCATCTATCAGTGGTATTAAAATTGTAGTGTTAACCCCAATAAAGATACACAGATTCGGAGTTACCTAAGTGCTTTTCAGTTATATTATCCTTTCAACCATGTCGATCAGCTTTATTGCATGGATAGGAGCACTCAGTTACTTACTAAAAAGCAGCATGGTTGAAAAAATACTTCCGTTCTTAATCTCATTTGCTGCCGGGACTCTCATGGGAGGAGCATTTTTGCATCTACTGATGGAGTCACTGATTGAAAATGGTATCGAAATAGATATTTTCATCTGGTTATTGGCCGGGTTTTCATTTTTTTTTCTAATAGAGCAAATCCTCAACTGGCACCATCATCACATTCCTCTAGAATCGAAAAAAAAACCGGTTACTTATATGATACTAATCGCTGATGGCCTCCATAATTTTATAGGAGGTTTAGCCATAGGCGGATCTTTTCTTATAGATATCAGAGCCGGATTGACTACCGCAATAATCGAAGCAATTCATGAAATTCCTCAGGAACTGGGAGATTTTGGAATTCTGCTCTATGGAGGATGGAAAAAGCCAAAAGCTTTGATGGCTAATTTTCTTTCTGCACTATCCATTATTCCTGGGGGTATTTTAGGTCTCTATTCTTCAGAATCTTTTAATACTGAGTTATTACTTCCCTTTGCGGGAGGAAACTTTTTGTATATAGCTGCTTGTGACCTGATACCTGAAATAAAAGGAAGTCAATATCTTTTGAAAAATCTCCTGCTTTTTACCGCCTTTATCAGTGGAGTATTTTTTATTTTGGTGTTAAAAATGCTGGGATAATCAAAGTAAGGAAACAGAAACGATGAAAGTTGTTATTGCAGGAGGAGGTGCTGCCGGATTTTTTGCTGCGATTAGCTGCAAGGAGCAAAACCCCCTGGCGGAAGTAATAATTCTGGAAAGCAGCAGTCATCTTCTTAAGAAAGTGCTGCTATCAGGAGGGAAAAGATGCAATCTTACAAACGCGCAATCAAATCTGCAGCAATTCTGCCGTAATTATCCCCGCGGAGGAAAAGAACTTATTTCAATATTCCACCGATTCAGCCCCGAAGACACCGTTAAATGGTTTAATTCAAGAGGTGTCCCTTTAAAACAGGAGGCTGACGGCAGAATATTTCCACAATCAAATCGCTCCCAAACGATTGTCGATTGTCTTCTGAATCATGCCCGAATGGCTGGTGTTAAAATCTTGTTAAATCATGGCCTCCTCAAAGCAGTCAAGCTTGAAAAGACAACCGAGTTTGAACTTACCTTAACAGATCAGAGCAAGATCCGATGTAATTGTCTTATAATTGCCACTGGAGGTACACCAGATTCAGACGGCATAACTGTTGCCCAATCTTTGGGACATACAATAAACAATCAGATTCCCTCCCTTTTTACTTTCGTAATTAATGATCCCATAATCGATAATCTGCCGGGAATAACAATACCGGATGTAATCGTATCGGTTGCAGCATCAAAATACCAGGAGCGTGGAGCGATTCTAATTACTCATAACGGCCTGAGCGGTCCAGCCATATTGCGGCTATCCTCATTTGCCGCCAGGGAACTGTATGATCAAAAATATCATTTTACCTGCATTATCAACTGGTTACCAGATTTAAAAACAGATGAAATCTTGAAAAAGATTAATTCGATGAGAAAAAGTGCTGCTCCAAGAAAAATTAGTACACTCTCCCCCTTTAAACTGCCATCACGTTTATGGCACTCATTAGCAAAAGCTGCCGGATGTGAGCAATTTCTGCTTTGGGCAAATCTCTCTAGAAAACAAGCAGTTAATTTCGCAGAATTATTATGCAGGTGCAAATTTGAGGTTAGCGGAAAAGACACAAACCGAAACGAATTTGTGACCTGTGGAGGCATAAAATTATCTGAAATAAATTTCCAGACGATGGAAAGTAAAATTTGCCCAGGCTTGTTTTTTGCCGGTGAAGTTCTTGACATAGATGGTGTTACCGGTGGGTTCAACCTTCAGGCAGCTTGGAGCACCGGATATATAGCTGGAATTTCTGCAGCTAATTAAAATAACAATCACAATAATACTACCTGAAAATTTACTCCACACATATCTCAATGGGCATGTCCCGAATCTTTTCAAATATCTTTTTTTTCCGGTATAATGCCCACCAATCATATAAAAAGATCTGAATCGGCCTCCACATGGCCACCCATCCGATTATGTTGAGGCCTTCGAGAAAAATTGCACGCAAATGATTATGGAAAACCAGAGAAACTACAGCACCGGCTCCTATACAAATAAAAAGAAACAAAAAGCCCAGTAACAGCGAAATGTTCCCTTCGTGTAACAAAGATCTGATCTCTCTGGATGCCATCGTAGCCTGAAATTGGAAAAAATTCTCTATAGCAGGAATTAATACTCGTGAAGCTTCCTGATTATGCTCCTCTGAGAGAAAAAAAACCAGTTTTAATTTGCTTTTTAATGGAAATGCCTCCACTGAATTGACTATATAACGCTCAGCATCATCATTTATATCCTTTTTATGAATCGGTGAAGGATCAAAGGTCTCAAAGAACTGATCCAGACTGGTCAGCCGCAGCTCCAATAAAAAATAACCATTTTCTTTACGAAAACTTGATTCGAAATTGGATTTATTTCTGATTTTCATAATCTCCTCTTTTTTCTGCAAAAAAGATTCTGATATTTTATTATACAACCTTGCAACTTATTTTTCATTCGATTACAAAAAGCCCAAAACTGTTCTGTTTCATTTTGATGCTTAATGCATTTATAAGCACGTTTCAGAATTTATTTTATCAGAAACACTACAATTCAGACCTGACCAGTTTTTATAAAAGCAGCTCTGTTTTGGTTTAATGAAAACAAATCGCAAAAGGAGATCATCTAATGCAGAACGCAAATCATACTCAGACATTGGTTCTAATCAAACCTGATGCGCTGAAAAATTCCGCGACTGGTTATATATTCAGCATATTGTCCGAATTTAACACCGGATTGTATTTCGCGGGTATGAAAGTTGTAAAGGTCACAGAGATGCTTGCCGCAGAGCATTATGCAGAGCACAAGGAGAAATCATTTTATCCATCATTGCTTGAATATATTGTCGGTAAATCCCATTTTCCTGAACAGCCTCAAAAGCAAAAAGTCATCGCCATCGTTTATCAGGGGCCAAATGCAGTACAGAAAATCCGCGATCTGGCCGGTCCCACAAACCCTAATAATGCCAGAGAGCAAAAACCCGGATGTATTCGTTCGCTGGGAGCAGTGGTGCCAGTTAAAAATACTGAAGGTGCAGTAATAGATCAGAGGATAGATAATCTGATCCATGCATCAGCTACAGATTGCGAAGCTGAACGGGAGATCAAATTATGGTTTAAACCAAATGAGTTACCTGCCGCTCTCTTATCTTTTCCAACTCGTATTGCAGAACAGTCCTTTTATTTAAAAGATGGAAAGCTGGTTACAGAGTATAAGCCTGGCAGCATTCCTATAATTGCAGCAGGTGATATTGCCTGGAAATCCGATCTGGATATTCTTAATCAATTAATCGTTGGACAGCCACCTTCTGGTACACTGGAGCTGGTAGCTGCAAAATATCTGTTAAACCGCGAATAACAAATGATAGGTAAATAAATTAAAATTGCAGATGTGTTGCAGGAACCACAATAGTCACGTTGTACCTGCAACAATTCTTTTATAAA
>CAYPMS010000154.1:0-7916 GCA_964411655.1 uncultured Fibrobacter sp. | reverse complement strand
TATTTACAATTCGTACTATGAATAGCTCCTTTTATTATAACACAGTAGAAATAATCTACCGAAATAAAACTTAAAAATACAATTATTCCCAGCCCCAACCAATGCTACAGTCAACAGAACCACAGTTCAGATTTTTATACGGCTGGATTCAGTTTTAAACGGTGTATTATCCTGATTATATTTACAACAAGGTATAAAGCTCCCTAATCCCCCGAAAAGAGACTTTAAGCTCGCTTGACAGAATGATCGATTTGATTCCAGTCTTAGTCCCTTCCCGGTCTTAAGTACCCCTTCGGGTATTTAGGCACTATTTAGAGGGCAGATTAATTCAGGGTTGAAGAATCTCTTCAGACTCCCTTTTACTATCCGTTACCACACGGCCGTATTTTTAATGAACACCTTCGAAAAAGGAGCAGATATGGCAGAAACCAAATATCAGAAGGCCACATTTGCCGGTGGGTGTTTCTGGTGTATGCAGGGACCTTTTGATTCCCTCGATGGTGTTATTTCCACAATGGTTGGATATATTGGAGGGATTATCGAAAATCCTACTTATGAAGAAGTATCCACCGGTACAACAGGACATGCAGAAGCAGTTGAAGTACTCTATGACCCACAAAAAATAAGTTACAAAGAACTCCTGGATGTTTTCTGGAGAAATATCGATCCAACCACAAAAAATCAGCAATTCGCAGATAAAGGAAGCCAATACCGTACAGCCATCTTCTACCACAACGAAGAACAGAAAAAATTGGCAGAGCAATCTAAGATAGAGCTGGAAAAATCCGGTAAATTTGATAAACCAATTGTCACTGAAATTGTTGAGGCAACCAGTTTTTATCCTGCTGAAGACTATCATCAGGATTACTACAGAAAGAATCCTTTTCATTATGAGATGTATAAGCAGGGGTCCGGGAGAGCTTCGTTTGTGGAACGGATATGGAGAAAACAGTGACTCGTATGGGAAAAATAATCACCCGAGGTATTTATGGAACTGAAAAGGAAACGCTGTATACTCTGTGAAAGTGTCGTGCCGCCTCTAGATGAGGAAGCAGAAAATAACCTGCTTAAAAGTCTGACTGGTTGGAAAATTGACCGGAAAAAACCTCACCGCCTGGTGAAAACTGTAAAGAGAGAAACATTCATGGATACAATAGAGCTGATTAACAATATCGCTCAGATTGCAGAAGAGGAAGGACACCACCCGGATATGCATCTGCATTTCAACAAGCTTACCCTGGAGCTGTACACCCATAAAATCGGTGGTCTTTCAGAAAATGATTTCATTTTGGCAGATAAAATCGATGAAATAATTGATCAGCTTTCATAAAGAAGTGTTTTTGTGTAAGAAACCATAAATGAACCAGATATCTCTTTTTCCCCATTTCAAGCCTCTTGAGATAGGTGACCGGGAAACTATCCACTCTATATTATGGCAGTATCAGCCCGAAACATCTGAATTGACATTCTCAAACCTTTACATGTGGAGAAAAAAGTATCACTACCGCTGGGCCATATTTGAAAACTGGCTTTTTCTTATCGCAACAGATGAAAATGGGAAAATCTATGCTTTGGAACCAATCGGACCACCTTCCCGGGAAAAAGCCGTTCTGCAATTGTTAGATTATCTTTCCAGACAGCCTTCAGGTAAACCAGAAATCGACCGGGCGGACAAACGTATTGTAAACGAGCTGCAGTCCGAAGTAAGATTCTTAACAGAACCTGTCAGAAAACATTTCGATTATCTTTACTGCACCACTAATATGATCAATCTCTCCAGAAGAAAGTTTCACTCCAAAAGAAACCACCTTAATCGTTTTCTTTTAAGCTATCGGTTCGATTACCAGGAGCTAACAGATGCTCACATATCCCAATGCATGGAATTTTCTGCACGATGGTGCAGAATTTACCACTGCAAAGAGAATCCTTCACTGTGCGAGGAATCTGTAGCTATAAACGAAGCACTTGCCCAGTTTAACAGACTGCACCTGAGCGGTGGCGCAATTTACATAGATGGAAAGATGGAGGCTTTCACTCTTGGTGAACTGCTCAACGATAATACTGCTGTCATACACGTTGAAAAAGCATCTCCAGAATTTCATGGAATTTATGCGGCGATAAATCAGATGTTCTGTGCCAGTTCATTTAAAAACACCACATTTATCAATCGGGAGCAGGATCTGGGCAATAAAGGATTGCGAAAGGCAAAATTATCCTACCACCCGGTCCGATTTGTAGAAAAGTTCCGAATAGAATTGTAAGGTAATGCGGAGACAGGACTTTTACTTGCGTATGTAGCAAGGAAGAAAACCTCCCCTCAAACATTATTTGTTCATGCCAAGCAGTACTGCTGTTTCCAGATGGTGAGTGTTTGGGTAAAGATCAAAGAGAGCCATTTTTTCTACTGCATACCCGCATTGTTTTGTCAAAAAGGAGATATCGCGTGCCTGTGTTGATGGATTACAAGATACGTAAAGGATTTTTTGCGCACCGATCATTTTCACCCCCTCACGGGCTTTTTTGGTCAATCCGGGCCTTGGAGGGTCAATAATTAAGAGGTCTGGTTTACCAGGTATTATGGATTGAATCTGTTCTGCAGGACAATGCAGGGCATTAAAAGAAGAAATACCGTTGGAGGTATAGTTCTTTCGGGCCATCTGTACCTGTTTTTCCATGGATTCTATAAGTAAACCGCTCTTAAAATTAGCGGAGAGCATTATCGAAAAGAATCCGGTTCCTCCGAATAGATCGACACAGAAATCTCCACCAACCAGAGGCTTTGCCCAGTTGCCAAGTTTCTCCAGCATAAAGCGGTTGCCCTGAAAAAAGCATCCCCCGTTTACCTCAAATGTAAAATTACCCACTTTCAGGGAAACTTCTCTTTTGGTAATTGATGGAAGCAGAGGATCGGAAGTTAAACCATCATCACCCGAGATCACTCTGAGATTTCCACCAGGTATATGTTCTGGTTTACCGTTAATGGTTTTAAGAAGGTCATTGATTTGTTCACACAACAAAGGACAGTGCTCAATAGCCACGATATCATTGGTTTTTCTGCGGAAAAAGCCGCAAACTCCGTTCTGATCCACCTTAATCTGGGCTCTGATACGGTAATTAAATTCCGGAGAGGCATGAATTTCCGGCTCAGGAAAGTTTTCCAGTTTACCGATTCTTTTAAGACAGTCTATAAAAATCTCTTTCTTAAACTGTAACTGGCCTGAATACTGGATGAAAAGCCAGTCACACCCTCCACAGATACCGGCATGCCGGCATGGCGGCTCCCGCCTGAGTTGGGAGTGATTCACTATTTTCATCGCACGGGCAACAGTACAATCATGTTTTTTTGATTCAGAAACCACTTCCAGCACCTCTCCAGGCAAACCATTTTCGATAAATAGAACGCCTGAATCAGTGCGGGCAAGCCCAAATCCCCCAAAGACCATTTTTTCGACTGTTACCGTTTTCATAATTCTCTCTAATAAACAGGATCCAGATAGAGACTGTCTTCATGAATAATCTTGATGCAGGCAGGTGCACTTGCCTTCTGAAAAGAGAGTGCTCGAGGATTGTTTATCTCTCCAGTATACATGGGTTCGAGCAGATGAACGACAGAAGCAAGTTTCTCTTCTTCTGAAGAACCATTGATCTCTACATCAGGGGTCAATCCAATTCCATGGTAAATGCCGGTAGATCCCGGTTTGCCACTAAGCTGCAGATAAGTTATCTGAAGTCCGGGCCTGTTATTACGTCTAAGAATCACCTGACCGATCCCTTTACCACTGGAACGGGAACCTACAAGTCTGGCAGATGCGCAATCCTTTAAAGCTACAGCCAGTATTTCTGAAGCACTGGCTGTAGCTCCATCCATCCATACAATAAGGTTTTTAATTCGGGAAAGTACAGGGTGCATTTCTCCTGCAGTGTACCAGGGACCACTTAATGTTGCTGCTTCAGGACCGAGTTTAAGATTTCGTTCAGTAGCCATTATATATGCAGTCCCTCTGGGAAGAAAAGCATCTATAACAGAAACGACCTCCGGAATATATCCACCTCCGTTTCCGCGCAGATCGATGATCATATTTTCACAGGATAACGGAATTTCGGCGATACAATCCAAAAAATTTTCGTATACACTATCATGAAGAAATGTTGTTATCCTCAGTATACCAGTCATTTTGGTCAACATCTGGAAGGATACCATGCCGTTGTCACTGTACTTTTCCAATACTGCCTGATGTGCTGCATCACCAATTTCATAAAAAGTATAATAATTCCCTTTGAAAGTATCTGCCAGATAATAAAACATATCTTCAGGACGTTTGAAGGCATAGGGATTCTCAGGTACTCTGTCCTGATAAATGCTGAATGCTTTGAGATACTGCCATACGCTCTCAAATTCTACTTTATCAGAAGGAAAAAAGCCAGTATACTGTACCGGGTCTGATTGACAGAAACAGAACATAAGAGACAGGGTTAAACCAAACTGGAGAAAACGATCAGTTTTTTTAAAATTTAAGACGAGTCTGTGCCGCATTTCTAATTGCTCCTATTGGGACCTTATAATCAGTTGCACTGAAAATATAGCTTCCGGCAACAAAAACATTGGCCCCAGATTCGGCACACATGGCGGCAGTTTCCTCGTTTATTCCCCCATCAACCTGCAAATCGATTAAATGGGCCTGGCGGGAGATTTCTGTGGAGACCCTTTTTATTTTCTGAAGCATGGAAGGGATAAATTTCTGACCTCCGAATCCGGCAAAAACAGTCATTATAAGCACCTGATCAACATCCTTAAGATGTTCAAGAAATAGATCGACTGGTACATCCGGATTAACCGTTACACCGGCTTTTACCCCATGTTTTTTGATTTGCATCAATACCTCGGGTAATTCCAGATCGGCTTCAGCATGAACGGTGAGCACGTCAGAGCCGGCATTGCAGAACTGATCGATATATTTCTGAGGCTCTGAGATCATCAGATGCACATCCAAGGGAATCGAAACGCTTTTTTTAACAGCTTCAATTATAAGGGGACCAAAAGAGATATTAGGAACGAAATGACCATCCATGACATCGCAGTGAATCCTGTCAGCACCACAATCCTGAGCGGTTTTAACTTCGCGCTCCAGTTGACGAAAATCGGCTGAAAAGATCGAAGGCGCGATTTCAATTTTACTGGAATTCAAAATAAACTCCCGGCCGGGGAAACTGCCTATTCCGGATAAAATACAAAAAGTCTGCCAGAAAAAGAGGTCAAAAGATCGAGCAAAAACAGAGCAGGAGGCGCAAGAAAAACTTCTGAACGCCTCTTTTTTTATCAGGCTTATGCGCCTTTAATCAACTGCAAAGCAATTTCATTTCTCTGAATCTGATTTGTACCTTCATAGATCTGGGTGATTTTTGCGTCTCTCATCCGTTTTTCCATTGGATATTCACGCATATATCCATAGCCACCCATCACCTGAAGTGCATCCACAGTGACTCTCATAGCCACATCGGAGCAGAAGAGCTTTGACATTGCAGATTCTTTTGCAAACCTTTTTTCACCGGCATCGATAGTTCTGGCTGTTGCGTAAAGCAATGCTCTGGCAGCTTCGATCTCTGTAGCCATGTTGGCCAGCATATGCTGAACTGCCTGGAAAGAAGAGATTGGAGCACCGAACTGGACTCTCTGTCTGGAGTATGCAAGAGCATCTTCCAGTGCACCGGCAGCAATACCCAGAGCTTGAGAACCGACACCTGGTCTGGAGTAGTTAAGAGTGTTAATAGTAATGATAGCACCCATTCCTTCTTTCCCCAGAAGGTTTTCTTTGGGGATCTTACAATCCTGGAAAACCAGTTCTGTGGTGCTTGATGCACGGATACCCATTTTATCTTCATGTTTACCGAAAGTAAAACCTGGTGTTCCTTTTTCCACTATAAAAGCACTCACTCCGCGAGCACCCTTTGCAGGATTGGTGATAGCCATCACAGTATAGATTTCAGCATTTTCGCCGTTAGTGATCCATTGTTTTGTACCGTTAAGAACGTAGTGATCACCTTCCAGTCTTGCAGTGGTTTTCATCATACCGATAGCATCAGAACCGGCATTAGCTTCAGTCAGACCGAAAGCAGCCAGTTTTTTACCTGTAGCGATTGGAGGGAGATATTTTTTCTTCTGCTCTTCATTGGCAAAAAGCAGGATGGGGAAAGTTCCCAGAGCAGTTGCAGCCATAGCCAGAGAGATACCACCACATGCTTTTGAGAGTTCCTCAACTGCCAGACACAGTTCGAAAACGCCACCACCAAAGCCACCGTATTCCTGAGGGATATAGAGTCCGCACAGATCGACTTCAGCCAGTGCATTGACAACATCCCAGGGGAAAATACCTTCATGGTCATATTTTTCCCGCACAGGAATGATTTTTTTCTGCGCAATTTCTCTGGCAGTTTCCACTATCATCTGTTGTTCTTCAGTCAGAAAATAATTCATCCTTTACTTCTCCTTTGACTCTAGACAAGATTTCTTCTTTGCTATAGTTTAAAGTTGCTATTTGCGCTGCATTCTGCTGAGCTATTTTTTTATTTGAGCCACACCCCTCACCAAGGGGAACTCCCGCAATATCGATGCGAACTCTGAATTCTTTTGCATGATCCGGTCCTGAAGAGGAGATGGTAGTATAACGGGGGATTCCGAAGCCATCTTTTTGTGCCAGTTCCAGAATTTTGCTTTTATAGTTTATATTGCGTTCATCCTTAAGAAATTCTGCAATACGGGAGAAAAGATATTTTTGCAGAATTTCTCTAACCACTCCCAGTCCCCCATCCAGATATAATGCTCCAATGAGTGCTTCAAATGCGTTGGAAATGGTAGATTGACGGTTTTTACCTCCGGCTTTTACCTCCGAAAGTCCGAAAATCAGATAAGATCCCAAATCTAAAGAGAGGGCCACCTGGCCCAGTATTTTTCTGCTGACAATCAGAGATTTGATTTTAGATAACTGTCCCTCACTCTTATCGGGATTTGTAAGGTACAGATGTTCGGTTACCAGGCAATTAAGAACAGCATCACCCAGAAATTCAAGACGTTCATTTGAAAGCAGCCCCTTGACATCCTCCGGGGCACTTGCTGATTTATGAGTCAGAGCCTGCCTGAGAAGACCTGGAGAGGTGAATCGATACCCCAGTTTCTTTTGCAGAGTATCGACAGAACCCTCAGACTTCTCCCTTCTTACGGATCTGAGAACCGACTTAAGAAGGTCAGTTGCCAGTTTCAGAGGTTTCATATTTGCCGAGAGCCAGACATGCGTTATGCCCCCCGAAACCGAATGAATTACTTAATGCATACCTGAGCGGTTTTTTCACAGCAGTATTAGGTGTATAATTAAGATCACATTCAGGATCAGGATCTTCGTAGTTAATAGTCGGAGGAACGATTCCATCTCTGAGAGCAAGAACAGTAGCAATAAACTCGATAGCTCCGGATGCCCCAAGTAAATGGCCGGTCATGGATTTTGTGGAACTGATATTTACATTATTAGCGTGCTCGCCAAAAACTTTCTTTATGGCACATGATTCGTACTTATCATTAAGCGGTGTGGAAGTACCATGTGCATTGATATAATCGATATCGGAAGGTTTAAGTGATGCAGAGGCCATAGCCATTTTAATGGCTATCTGAGCCCCAGCCCCTTCAGGCGCAGGAGCAGAAAGATGATGTGCATCACCGGAAGCACCATAACCTACCATCTCGCAATAGATTTTGGCTTTTCTGGCGATAGCGTGTTCCAGACTTTCAAGAATAATGATTCCGGAACCTTCACCCATAATAAAACCGTCCCGTTTAATGTCAAATGGAGAGCTGGCTTTCTTAGGGTTATCATTTCTGGTTGACATTGCTTTCATGGAGCAGAAACCGGCAAAAGCCAGAGGTGTGA
>CAYPMS010000153.1:0-8031 GCA_964411655.1 uncultured Fibrobacter sp. | reverse complement strand
GTATCTCTGCTTAAATCCTCAAAAAAAGAGAGTGGAAGATTAGCACAATGAGAGATGGAACCTGTAATGGAAGGAAACCGCTCCTTTAATAAACGAAATGTCTGAACCATTGGAGAAAGAGTTCTTTTAACCTCCTGCCACCTGCTTCCCGGCACGATCGCCAGATGCAATTGATCGCTTCTTCCGGCCTTATTGTAATTCTCCCTCTGGATCGCCTCTATCAACGGATTTCCCACAAAACTGACATGTGAAGTAAAAGAGGAGAAATATTGTACTTCGAAAGGGAAAATACAGGCAATATGAGCGCAGTGCTTTGCCAACACCTCTGCCCTGTTTTGCTTCCATGCCCATACCATCGGTGCAATATACCAAATAACCGGAATGCCCAGTTTATGAGCATCTTTCATCATCAGCATGTTAAAACCTGGATAATCTACGCAAACCAGACAATCTGGTTTTTTCTTTTCCATCTCCTGACGCAGCTTTTTTCGCGCATTTAAAAAAAAGGTAATATTACCTAAAACCTCAACAAAGCCCATTTTATTGAATGGTTCAAAAGGCATAACCGCATTGAAACCTTCTGCCTGCATTGCAGGACCACCCACTCCCCAGATTTTCGCTCCAGGAAAATCAAGGAAAAACTGCTTCACTACAGAGGAGGCGTGATGATCGCCGGAAACATCACCAGCTACAAACATGACAGAAAGCGAAGAGGCCACTTTTTATAAATCCCTGAAAATAAGCAATCAGAACAGATTAGGCGGTAAAGCACCGCCTTTCATCTCATTAAGATATTTCTTGAAATCAGGAAGCTTTGAACGATCTATCACTAAAACTGCATCATCGGTAGAAACCACTACCGCATTTTTCAATCCTATGGCAGCTACAGCCCTGGAAGATTTGTTAACTATAATAGAATCGCTACTCTCTTTTTGATATACTTTCAATCCTACCACAGTGGAATTGAGTTTGTCTCTGGGATGAACTCTGCTGATCGATTCCCAGGAACCGATATCATCCCACAAAAAATCCCCCACCACTGCAAAGACCCGCCTGGAGTGCTCCATAATACCAAAATCGATCGATTCTTTAGGGCAGTTTTCATAGAAGGTTGAGATGGCATCTTTACTAAACCCAAATTTTGCTGCAGCTTCGGCCAATCTGAGAATCTGTGGCATAAAGGAGGCAAATTCCTCGAGAATAACCGACGTTTTCCAGACAAACATGCCACTATTCCACATGTATTTATCCGATTGAATGAGTTTTTGGGCTTTTTGAATGGAAGGTTTCTCTATGAAGCGTTTAACCGAGAAGCTACTGATATTATTGGAAGAATTGATTCTTTTACCAAGTTGTATATAGCCGTACCCGGTTTCCACTCTGGATGGTTTTATGCCAAAAATCACCAGCCCATTCTGATCTGAAGCCAGCTCGACCGCCACTCTGGCAGCTTCGATGAAAGCCTGTTTAGGCCGGATATCATGATCTGCCGAAAGCACAATCATCACCGAGTCACCATATTTTGCCTTGACCCAAGAAGCCGCAATCGCAATAGCCGGTGCGGTGTTCTTGCCCACAGGTTCAATAATCAGATCATACTTTAAATTTGAAGGTAAAATGGATTTAAATTTGGAGGAAATTGCCTTTGAAGTCACAATGAGAGGTTTCACTTTCTTTGAACAAAACGGAGCAATCCTCAGTAACGTCTCCTCCAGCATCGTCTTATTGCTGATAATCTTTAAAAGCTGCTTTGGTTTTGCACTGCGGCTTAAAGGCCAGAACCTCTCACCTATGCCCCCAGCCAGAATTACAGGAACTATAGTCATTTAAACCTCTTTAACAGAAATTCCCAGCTTCTCTTTCATACTGGTCACCGTGCTGTAAGGCACTGATGGAGAACCTATTTCTGATTTATTATGATTGCTGTTATGGAAATCGGATCCGCCCGATATTGCCAGAGAGTGCTTTTTAGCGATGCGCATATAATAACGCTCCGCACTGGCCGGATGCTCGGTGTGATAGACCTCAATGCCCATAAGACCCTCAGACACAAAACCAGGTATCCGAACATCCACCTGTGTTATTCCCGGGTGAGCCAGAACCGGTATTCCTCCAGCTCCTTTAATCAGATCGAAAACCTCTTTAGGATGCATCTTAAGCTTTTCAACATAGGCAGGCAACCCATATCCGATATAACGGTCGAATGCCTCTCGAAAAGAATAAACCAATTCTTCTCTTAGCATGGCAGCTGCAATGTGCGGCCGACCGATTGCCCCTACTCCAGCTATTCCCAAAACGGTTTCAAATCGAAGATCTATTCCCTGCTTGTTGAGATTATCCACAATTTTTTGGGCTCTGACATATCTGGCTTCCTTCATCTCCTTTAGTTTTCTGGAGAGGGCCGGGTTCTCAGGATCAACAAAGTAACCCAAAATATGAATGTCAGTACCATCAATTTCACTCGATAGCTCAACCCCTGAGATAACCTCAATACCCAATTGTGAACCGATTTCCGCTGCCACAGGATAGGCATCGGTACAATCGTGATCGGTAATGGAGATCGCTTTTAATCCTTTTGCATAAGCGATATCCAAGACTTCTCTTACCGTTAATATCCCATCAGAGAAATTGGTATGGATATGGAGATCTACATTATTTCTGTTTAATACCGGTTCTTCAAGCATCCTTTTTTCTGTAATATCTTTTTATTGTTATAATTGTAATAAGTATGGTAAAATAACCAAAGCATATCTGAAGGAGCAAGTTTTTCCAGGAAATTATAAATTTAAACCACTATCAATCATTTGATCTTGAAAATATCCACTAGCAAAAGGTGAACCGAATGCAAAGTAATGATGATTTCTTTGAAAATGGGTTGGCAGAAATTCTCAGCTCCACTCCAACTCCAGAGCAAATTACAAAAGAAAATGAAACCCAGGTTGAAGTTTCTCAAATCCAAACATCAAAGAAAAATTATCACACTCTCTCAGATATAATTGTGCGATTACTGGCAGCTTTTGTTGCAATAAGTTTATTATTTGGTTTTTCTGCCAAAATCTACCTAAGGTAACAGGAACCGGACCTTGTTTAATGAGCCACAACCCGCTTTTTTTGAGGGCTAATTAAAATCAGACAGAACAGACATAAATAATTTGGGAAAAACTCAAATTTTGTCGTGATACATACAAAGACTGATTCCGAATTCCTGATCCGGAATCAGTGATTTCCAGAATCTTGGCTAAAATTTACTAACGTCTCAGGTTAGTCCAGGATTGTGCATGCATTTTACTGCCATCGAAATACCTGATCAAATAAACACCTTCTGAAAAATCTCTGCCCAAAGATACAGAATGTATCCCCGGTTTCTTACTCTTAAAAGTATTACTCAGGTCCTTTTTCAAGCATCCCCTTAGATCAAAAACCTCCAATCTTGCCTTGCATGGATCCAGCACCGATACCAGTAATGTCATCTCTTCACAATTAATTCTAAATTTCAGAGGCTTTGAAAAAGTTGCTCTCACAAGCTTTTGATCCAATACAGGTGAGGGGTCGAAAATTCTAATGCTGACGTTGTCCAGAATTACCGACTTAGTGGATAAACCACAATTGAATGTTATCCGGGCGCCCAAATCGCTGGCCTTTTTCATCGTGAATTTGAATTCAAAATGTTTCATGCTGGTATCCAGTGAGCAGGTCTTCGGACCTCCGGAGTATGAGCCATAGTCACCGGAAGATTTAGCCACATCAGCAACGATAGTACGAATACTGTCGGAACGGGCATCAAACTGGAAAACGTAAACTGCACCTTTTATCAAAGGTATCCCGTTTTGCACCAGTTGAACATCCCAGTCATTTACACCCTCATCGGAGATGGTGATTTTATATTCCTTATTGACAACAGAGCCTGCAGCTCCCCAAATACTCCATCCGGTTTTCCCGCTCGAAAAGTCTCCATTTTTCACCAACTCCCGGGGCTTACCAAAATCAGCCACAATTCTCAGATCTTTATCAACTGTAATGGCTATAACCGAATCCATACCCACTATAGCACCTGTCCACCCTAAAAACATCTGCCCCTCCTGAGGGACTGCCTTCAACCTGACAGTATCTCCGGTATTGTATTTTACTTTTAAAGGCGATACTTCGATTTTCCCGGGGCCATTTACAACCTGAACAAGAAAATGGCCGCCAATATCTCTGGTCGGTTCCATTTCCCCGAAGATTTTATTTAACCCGGCAAACAGGGCACTCGCCGGAGCATTCCAGTTAATAGCGATTTCATTGGTTTCGTAATCACCTGCAGCATCATTATAAGTTTCAGGAGAACCATTAGGGCCACCTACCAGATAACCGGGTATTGCATCTTTGACCGTATCGGCAACAAGAATCCTATGGTGAGGGTTCTCAGATCTTTTTATTCCAAAACCAGTGACAAATGAGTTATTTAATGCATTTTTACCTAAAAGATAATCTGCGATCTCCGCTGCAGCTCTGGCATAAACAGTATCTCCAGATACCTTAAATGCAGCTAACAGCATGAGACCGGCATTGGAAAATACCCCGTTTGACCCCCAATAGTAATAATTGCTGCCTGGAATCCTGAAAGCATGCTTTTCAATCTGATCCACCATTTTATCTGCTGCAGCAATAAGTTTATTCCTGATAGCCTCAACGCTGTCACTGTCCAGCTTATTGGCAACCGTTGCCAGAGAAAATGAAGCAATACCCCCCGGTGATTTCCAGTCAACGGGAGCGTAACTAAGCCGGTTGATCCGTATGCTGTCTCTAAATAATGAATCACCTGTTGTGATAAAAAGTTCTGCAGCTGCCCAGAGAAATTCATCGTTTATCACTGAATTATCGTTATATTCTCCGGTACCTACTCCTGTAGGATTTTTGGTAAAATGCATATCCGGATTATTAACGGCCCAATTCCAGGCCCATTCTGCACGGCTGATGCAGGTATCTGCAAAATCTTTCTGAGTTTCAAAATTCCGATAGATTCTAACAGCCATAGCCATTACTGCTGCGAAATCCAGGGTAGCAGCAGTCGATTTACCGATAAAATAGCGTTTCCCTTTATCTGCATCGGGCATCACCATGGCCGCATGCTGTAAAGTAGTTAACTTATGGAAAACACCTCCATCTGTATCCTGCATGGTTAACAGCCATTTCAGTTCATACTTAATTTCATCAAGCATATCATCCAAACCGTTTCTGGATTCCGGGATATTCAGGGCTGAATCACCAAAATATTCTCCAAAATTTTCAAAAAAGAAAAACAGATTTCCCAGAGTCACTCCAGCATTAACCACATACTTACCATAGTCACCTGCATCATACCAGCCACCCGGAGAGCTGGCCTGCCCCGAATCTCTTCCCGTAGACACGTGAAAATAACATAAGGTGTCAGGATGCCCTGCCTTGCGGGCATATTTACCGGCAAATTCCTCCTGTAAAGCCATTGAAGCCCGCTGAAAATAGAAAGTCTTAAAGGCAGCCATGGACAAATCATATAAAACATTGGACCTTATATGAACAGGCATGGAAATTCCCCTGTCTTCCACTTTAAGCCAGTAGGTACCCTCTTTCCGGAAATCGGAGAAATCCGCTCTCCTGACTGTATCGCCAGTCAAAGACCATATTATCTCTTCTGAAAGATCGCCCTGATAAACGGTATTCCCGGCAGTATCCACCAATGTGAAGGTGGATTCCTTTGTAAAAAGAACCGGCACTACTTTATTACCCTGGGGATAATACCCCAGTTGATTGATCCTGAAATCATCCGGTGATCCTTCTGCCATTTTGAACAATACGCAAAAAAGGATAACTACCTGTAACATTTTGATCCGTCCCATAATCAACAACCCCTAAATCATGAAGTATTCAAACTTTCTGAACATGTGTTTATGATTAGTCTCTCTCCTGTACTGCAGCTTATCAGGTACTTCGGAAAGCTCCCCAATCTGCGATCGGTTTTATATCTTAGTGGGTTTAATAGGGAATCCGTTTGGAAATTTTCGGGTGATTGAATTCAACTGAACAAAAAAGTCTTTTCGTTTCAATAATGAGCCAGAGTCAGCAAATCGAATAAATATCTGTGATCTATTGTAAAACGATTTTTTGGCAGAAAAACGAGGTCCAACAATTCTTATACCCTTAATTCGTATTCTCTAAATATTTTGATAAAAAAACTCACCCTTTCAAGTGCACAATCTATTTTGCTGATGTGTTTAAGTTAACTGCCAATTTTTGGACTCATGCCTTCTGCCCCATATAGCCGAAAGCCAGTTAAAAACTACATCGATAATACTTTATAACATTCTTTCTGATAAACACACCTGAAAAAAATCCGATTAATTTATAAAAGAAATGAGAATTGATGGAAAAATTTGCTTCTTTAGGGTTAAGCACTAAAACACTTACATCTCTTGCTGCCAAGGGATTCGAGGAACCAACAGAAATTCAGACTCTTACGATACCCTTAATACTTAATACTGAACAGGACGTAATAGCACAGGCACAGACTGGAACCGGAAAGACAGCTGCATTCGGATTGCCATTGATCGAAATGCTAAACCCTTCTTCCAGGCATCCGCAAGCCTTGATTCTTGCACCGACAAGGGAACTGGTTATCCAGATAGCCGAGGAGATAAATTCCCTTAAAGGAAACAGCCGCATTACAATTGCACCTATCTATGGAGGACAATCTTATGAGCTTCAGTTTGAAAGGCTGAAAAAAGGTGTGTCAATTGTAGTAGGGACTCCGGGAAGAATAATCGACCATATCAACCGTCAAACACTCATGCTGGACAAAATCGAATATGTCGTTCTGGATGAAGGCGATGAGATGCTAAATATGGGATTTATCGAAGATATAGAAACTATCCTGCAAAACACACCGGAAAAAAAACGGGTATTTTTATTCTCAGCAACCATGCCATCCCGCATTAAAGAGCTCTCATCCAGATACATGAAAAACAGTGCTCATATCAGGGCGCAAAACACCCTTACCACCAATTTGACAAACCAAATCTATTTCGAAGTTCTCCGACAGGATAAATTTGAAGCCCTATGCCGCATTATTGACATGGAATCCGCTTTTTACGGAATCATTTTCTGCAGAACGAAAGTGGAAGTCGATGAAGTAACCGGTAAACTATTAGACAGAGGATATGCTGCCGATGGTCTTCACAGCGATATCTCTCAGGCTCAACGGGAACAGATTCTTAAGAAATTCCGCAAGCAGCAGATATCCTTGCTGGTAGCCACAGATGTGGCAGCCAGGGGAATAGACGTCAACAATCTCAGCCATGTCATAAATTTTTCTCTGCCCCAGAACCCTGAGGCTTATATACACAGGATCGGCCGTACCGGGCGTGCAGGGAACCAGGGCACAGCAGTTACTTTTGTAACTCCGGAAGAATCCAGTAAACTGGGTTTCATTAAAAGAATTGTTAAAGCCGCGATAAAGAAAAGCGAGATTCCTCAGGTGGATCAAATCGTAGCTGCCAGAAAAGCCCGTTTAACAGAGGAGATCAGGGCTCTGCTTTCATGTAATCACAACGAGCAATATCTTAGATGGGCTGAGGAGTTATTAAATGAAGGTGACAAAAAGGAGATCGTTGCCGCTATCCTTCAACACTCCTATCACAAACTTCTTAATAAAAATGAATACCGTAAATTAACTCCGGTAAGCAGGAAATCTTCCGCAGAACCCAGAGATATGGAAGGGAAAACCCGGTTATATATCGCAAATGGTAAAAACGACGGCCTCAACAAAAAAGCGCTTGCAGATTTCATAGTCGACCAGACAGGTATAGTAAAGAAAGCCATTGAAGATATTGAAGTATTGGATTCTTACAGTTTTGTTACCGTGCCATTTGAGGATGCAGAAAGAATTATTGCCAAACTGAAAAGTCTTCGTTTTGGCAAGAAGCATTTATTTGTAGAAAAAGCAAAAGCAGTTAAAGCAAAAAAGTCCGGTCCGGAAAAAAGACATAATAACACCAGAGCAAAAATCAGAAACGA
>CAYPMS010000152.1:0-8088 GCA_964411655.1 uncultured Fibrobacter sp. | reverse complement strand
AGGTGTAATTTCCAAACCCATCAAAAGACTTTCTCAATAAACCTCTGAAATCTCTGATACGCGGAATGGTAATATTGACCAGCCGATCAAAGAATTCCCACATACGTTCACCTCTTAATGTAACCTTACATCCAATAGGAACGTTTTCCCGAAGTTTAAAGTTGGAAATAGCTTTTTTTGCACGGGTAATAACCGGTTTCTGTCCAGAAATTTCCCTAAGACACATTACTGCCTCATCGATAAGCTTCGCATCCCCTACTGCAGCACCAACTCCCATGTTTAACACAATTTTTTCAAGGGTTGGCACTTGCATTATATTGGAGTAACCCATTCTTTTCATGAGCGCAGGTACTACACTCTTTTTATACTTTTCCCTCATGCGAGGTTCATATTTAGTTCCAGTACTCACTCTATTGACTCCTTAGCCTTCTTTGAAAAACGAACCCGCCTGCCATCTTCCAGAACCAATTTCCCCAGGCGAGTAGGTTTTCCGGTTTTAGGACACACCAGCATTAAATTGGAAATGTGAATTGAAGCTTCTTTCTCAACAATACCACCCTGCTGATTTTTAGCATTTGGTTTGGTATGTCTTTTTACCACATTAATTCCTTCGACGATCGCTCTGTTCTTTTCAGGGAACACTTTGAGTATTCTTCCGGTCTTTCCCTTGTACTCCCCTGAGATTATCTGAACATTGTCATTTTTGCGCAGTCGAGATGCCATAATAAATTAACTCCTCAATCATTAAAGAACTTCGGGTGCAAGTGAAACGATACGTGTAAATTTTTTTTCACGCAACTCACGAGCAACCGGTCCAAAAATACGGGTTCCCTTTGGTTCTCCAGTATCATTGATAATAACAGCAGCATTATCACTGAACCGAATATAAGTGCCATCCTTTCGCCCATACTCTTTTGTAGTACGAACGATTACCGCTTTAGCTACAGCACCCTTTTTAACTGTTCCATTAGGTAAGGCTGCCTTGACTGCGACAACAATCACGTCTCCGACGCGAGCATATCGCCTGCGGGTTCCCCCCAGAATTCTGATGCACTCAACTTTTTTTGCGCCGGAATTGTCGGCTACGTTTAATCTTGTCTGTACCTGTATCATTTCATCCTCAACTTGCTTTTTGTAATTGCATGCTGAAACTGTATACTATCTGGCTCTCTCAATGATTTTACCAACACGCCAGCATTTTGTTTTTGAAAGTGGACGAGTCTCAATAATTGTAACCTTGTCACCCACTTTACATTCATTTTTCTCATCATGAGCGACGTATTTCTTGTTCATTCGGACAATACGGCCATAAGTGGGATGAGTATATTTTCTTTCCACCCTCACAATGACACTTTTATCCATTTTATCGCTCACAACAATACCAGTACGTTCTTTTCTTTCATTTCTCTGGTTCATTACTTTTCCTCATCTTGAAAAGCTAAACTCTGTTTCAGGAGACCGTAATATATATTACGGCCACTCATTTTCCCATCTGATTCAGGATTGTTTTTGCCCTGGCAATATCTCTACGGATATACCTCAGCTGAAGTGGATTGGCCAATTGTCCAATTTTAGCCTGAAAACGAAGGTTAAATATCTCTTCTTCCCATCCATCAATTTTCTTTAAAATTTCTTCTTTTGATAGACTGCGTAATTCTTTTGGTTTCATGGTTTAAACACCTTATTTTTCAATTTCCAAAAACCGTGTTTGTACTGAGAGCTTCTGCGCAGCCAGTCTCATTGCTTCTCTGGCGACATCTTCTTTTACTCCAGCCATTTCAAACATCACAGTACCAGGCCTTACAACTGCAACCCATCCTTCCGGTGCACCCTTTCCTTTTCCCATTCGGGATTCTGCAGGATGTTTGGTAATAGGTTTATCGGGAAAAATTCTTATCCAAACTTTTCCCCCACGTTTGATAAAACGAGTCATTGCCCTTCTTGCAGCTTCTATCTGGCGGTTATCGATCCAACCAGGCTGCATTGACTGAAGACCATATTCACCAAAAGAGATTTTATTGCAACGAGTAGCCATACCACACATTCTACCCCGCTGCGTTTTTCTCCATTTTACTTTTTTCGGTGACAGCATTTCTAAAATCCTCCCTTAGGCAAGCACGCCTTCGCCGGCCTTGGCAGGCTGCTTTTCGGCACGGTTAATAACTTCACCCTTACAGATCCATACCTTTACTCCAATGCATCCATAAGTAGTATGTGCAGTAGAAGTAGCATAATCGATATCGGCTCTCAGAGTATGCAGCGGTATACGTCCTTCTTTGTATGTTTCAGTTCTGGCTATTTCTGCACCATTGAGTCGTCCGGCAATCTGAACCTTTATTCCTTCTGCTCCCATTCTTATAGCAGTAGAAATTGCCTTTTTGGTGGCTTTTTTATAAGAGACTCTCTTTTCCACCTGACGAGCAATGTTTTCAGAAACCAGCTGTGCATCCATTTCCGGTTTTTTTACTTCTTTTATGTTAATCTGAATCTCTTTTTGAGTAAGATGCTGAAGCTCACCCTTAAGCCTCTCAACCTCTTCTCCCTTTTTACCTATGACAATTCCGGGTCTTGAGGTATGAATTCCTACAGTAACCCTTTTTGCCGTACGTTCAATTTCAAGAACAGAGATTCCACCATGCTCAAGACGTTTTCTTAAATAGTTTCTGATAAGCATATCTTCATACAGATAATCGGGAAAACGTTCTTTGGCGAACCAGTTTGAAACCCAGGTACGTGTTATTCCCAATCGCAGTCCTACCGGATTCGTTTTCTGACCCACATATCCTCCTGTTAATTAGCAACCGTAACCGTTACATGACACATGCGTTTGAGAATCTGTGACGCACGGCCATGCGCACGCGCTCTGAAACGCTTCATTACCGGCCCTTCATCAACACGAATCTCTTTAATCCTAAGCTCATCAACATTAACCGATGCATCCGCATTTTTATTCTGCAGGTTTGCCACCGCAGACTTGAGTAGCTTTGCTATGTCAGTGGCCACTTTTTTATTGATATTAAGCTCAAGAAGGCTGATAGCCTCCCCAACCATCATTCCCCGTACAGCATCTGCAACAAGACGTGTTTTTCTGGATGTCGATCGCAGATATCGAATTTTCGCCTTAGCTTCCAAACTAACCCTCCCCGGCTATTTCTTTGCTGATTTATCAGTCTTGTTTGCACCACTGTGGCCCCGGAAATTACGGGTTGGCGCAAATTCCCCTAACTTATGTCCAACCATATTCTCAGTGACATAAACCGGAATAAACTTATTCCCATTGTGAACGGCAAAGGTATGCCCTACAAATTCCGGAAGAATTGTTGAACGACGTGACCAGGTTTTAATTACTTTTTTCTGCCCGGTCTGATTCGCATCTTCTACCTTTTTGGCCACATGGTCATCAACAAAAGGACCTTTTTTTATTGAACGAGACATATTTATTCCTCTGCTTTATTTATTACTTCGTTCTACGTCGTACAATGTACTTACTGGACAACTTACGCTTATTTCTGGTTTTCAGACCTTTTGACTTCTGACCCCAGGGAGAAACCGGATGTCCACCACCAGCAGTTTTTCCCTCTCCTCCACCCATTGGATGATCGATCGGGTTCATAGCAACACCACGAACAGTAGGCCTTATTCCCATATGACGCTTCCGCCCGGCCGAACCTATTACGATATTCATATGTTCAGCATTACTTACCTGTCCTATTGTAGCCAGACAGCCTTCTTTTACAATTCTGATTTCACTTGAAGGAAGCTTAAGATGTACAATCCTGTTTTCCTTAGCAAGTACTTCAGCATAGGCACCTGCACTTCTGGCCATCTGTCCACCCTTGCCCTCTTTCAGTTCAATATTGTGAACCTGTGTTCCAAGAGGAATATTTTTCAAAGGCATACAATTACCTTCAGCAATTTCAACATCTTCACCAGAAATAATTTTCATACCTGGTTTCATGTTGATTGTTGCAAGTATATAACGTCTTTCCCCATCTAAATATTTGACAAGAGCAATAAAGGCAGAACGGTTAGGATCGTACTCTACAGTCTCTACAATGCCGGGTATGTTAAACTTGTTACGTTTAAAATCAATAACCCGATAAAATCTTTTATGAGCGCCTCCCCTGTGACGCACTGTTATAACCCCACGGTTATTTCGACCTGTACACTTTTTTTTGATTTCGGTCAATGGCTTGTAAGGTTTATCCACTGTTACCTGCTCAAGGCCGTTTACGGTTTTGTACCGTAAAGTCGGGGTCAGGGGTCTGAAACTCTTTATTGACATATCATTCTCCGATTTCTTCAGTTACGTCTGTTTTCGGGGCTTACACTTCACCAAACTTTGCGATTGATTGTCCTTCCTGGAGTTTTACTATTGCTTTTTTCCAGTCAGAACGATATCCGACGTAACGCCCCATACGTTTTTTCTTACCCTTTACAACCATTGTATTAACTGATAAAACAGACACACCGAAAAGTTTTTCAACAGCTTCCTTAATCTGAGGTTTTGTAGCCGTGCGTAATACCTCAAAAACATACTTGTTCTGATTTTCGCGTAATGTCGTATTTTTTTCAGTAATAGAAGGATATCTGATTATTGAATGAAACTTGCTCACGATACCACCGCCTCTTTTACTTTGCCGATCAGATTTTCATCAGCGAAGATAATATTTTCACTGGCCAGAATATCATATGCGTTGATTTCGTTCACCGGACGGATTTGGACATCCCTGATATTTCTTGCTGACAAATAAATATTTTTACCATTATTATCCACTACCAGCAGATTTCTTTTACCCGCAACCGATAAAGCCTTCAGTAATGAAGCAACAGCCTTTGTCTGAGGTTTATCATAGCTAAGATTGTCTATAACCAGAATATTTTCTGTTCTGGCCCTGGAAGAAAGTGCTGAAGTTAAAGCAAGCACTCGCATTTTCTTTGGTATCTTAGTATAATAATCACGAGGTTCCGGTCCGTGAGCCTTTCCTCCCCTCACCCAGATCGGAGAAGTATTTGATCCAGCTCTGGCTCTCCCTGTTCCTTTCTGCCTCCAGGGTTTTCTTCCACCACCACTAACTTCACTTCTTCTCTTAGTCTTGGAAGTTCCCTGACGCTGATTAGCCAGCAAAAGCTTTATCACCTGATGCAAAACAGGTTCATTAACCTCTGCATCAAAAATGGACTGTGGTAATTCCACTTCACCTTTAACAGTCCCGTCCTGTTGGTATAATTTAGCCTTCATTATTTTTTCACCTTAGAAAAAAGATGCTACTTTGAATCGTTTTTTGTTAAAAACAGATATCCTTTATTTGGACCCGGAACTGAGCCTTTCACAAATACCAGCCCGGCTTCTTTATCAAGAGCCACAACTTTAAGATTTTTTATTGTTACCTTCTGGTTCCCCATATGCCCAGACATTCTCAAACCTGGAAAAACTCTCGCAGGATATGTGTTTGCACCAGCAGAACCGCGTTCGCGCACATTAGTGTTTCCGTGAGATTCTCGTCCACGCTTAAAATTGTATTTCTTAATTGTACCTGCATGCCCTCTTCCTTTGGAAATTCCACAGATATTGATTGTTTTCACATTATCCAGAATTTCCACACCAATTTTCTGACCAGGCTTTAAAACCTCATCAGCAGAATCCAATTTGAATTCATGTATGATCCTGGTGGGTACAGATTCATTTTTTTTGAAATGTCCAAGCATTGGCTTATTGACTCTTTTCTCAGAAACCTCCTCAAAACCTAGCTGTACCGCAGCATAGCCATCTTTTTCAAGAGATTTTATCTGATGGACAACATTATTTGCTGCAGAAATAACTGTCACCCCAATCACTTTACCCGCATCGTCGAAGATCCGGGTCATGCCAACTTTCTTACCAATCAAACCCTGCATTTTTTCACCTGTCTTTCACAGCAGGCCAGACAAACTCCAGCCCCTTCAGATCTGTTCAACTTATACTTTGATCTCTACATCAACACCAGCAGGCAAATCCAGCTTCATCAATGAATCAACTGTCTGAGGTGTAGACTCCAGTATATCAATAAGCCGCTTGTGAACGCGTGTCTCAAACTGCTCCCTGGATTTTTTATTAACGTGTGGTGATCTTAACACCGTATAAATCGTTTTTTCGGTAGGCAACGGAATAGGCCCTGAGATCCTGGCTCCCGTTCCTTTTGCAGTCCTCACTATATCTGATGCCGATTTATCGAGGATGTTGTGATCAAACGATTTAAGTCTAATTCTGATTCTTTCACCTGGCATGAATCTATGCTCCTTGTTTCTCTATTTCTTTTTACAATCTTCCGATCCGCCGTAGAATTTCATCCTGTACGGCTTTTGATGTTATTTCATACCTTTCAAATTGCATTGTATATACAGCTCTACCTTGAGTTAAGGATCTAAGTGCAGTTGCGTATCCAAACATTTCAGAGAGCGGTGCTTCAGCATCTATCACTTGTACATCTTTTCTAGCCTCAATAGCAGAAATCTTACCTCTTCGTCCGTTCAAATCGTTAATCACTGATCCCATGTACTCTGAAGGTACAACTACTTCCAGCTTCATCTGAGGCTCAAGTATTACCGGAACAGCTTTTACGCACGCCTGCCTGTATGCCATGGTGGCGGCAATCTTAAAAGCCATCTCAGTTGAATCCTCTTCTCTATGAACAACTTCCTTAATTACTACCTTTATACCTGCAAGCGGATATCCAGAAAAGGAACCTCCACTTGAAGACTCCTCTATTCCCTGACGAACCGCAGCGAGAAAAGAATCTGTAAATTGAGGGTCATTAACAGAATTTTCAACTACTATACCCTGAGAGGCTTCAATTGGTTCAACCGAAATAGTAATGTTAGCATACTGACTCTTGCCACCAACAGGCTGGTTAAACTCAACTTTTTCTATTACCTTTTTAGTAATAGTCTCTCTATATGAAACTTGCTGATTCCCAACGTGCACTCCAATATTAAATTCGCGAACAAGCCTGTCAACAAGAATTTCTAAATGAAGCTCCCCCATTCCGGAAATGAGCCTTTGACCGGTTTCATTATCTATAGAAACTCTGCAAGTCGGATCTTCATCAGTAAGTTTTTGCAAGGACAAGTTCAGTTTTTCCTCATCGATAGTACTTTTAGGTTCGATTGACCTGGAAAGAACCGGTTCAGGAAAATGCATTTTTTCAAATACTATAGGGAAATCTACATCACAGATGGTATCACCAGTAGTTGTATCCTTGAGCCCTACTAATCCTACTATATCTCCAACCTGCATACTTTGCTCTGCATGCCTTTTATTGGAATGCATTCTAAAAATGCGTGTAATACGTTCCTTAGTTTTTGTTCTCGGATTATAGAAAATATCTTTAAATCCAGCTTTACCGGAATAAACCCTTGCATACGCCAATCTGCCAATATGCGGGTCTGAAGATATTTTAAAAACTAGAGCCGAAAAAGGTTGTTTAATTTCCGGTTTTCTTTCTTTCTTTTCGCCACTTACCGGATCTTTACCTTCAATTACACCACGATCAAGTGGTGAGGGTAAAAACTGCACAACGGCATCTAATAATTGTTGAATTCCTTTATTCTTAAAAGCAGATCCGCACAACACCGGACTTATCTGGCTGTTTTTCATAGCTTTTCGGATTGTGCTGATAATCAGTTCGGGACTTATCTGACATTCTTCCAGCATAAGTGTCATTAACTGGTCATCATAGTCCACAATTTGCTCTAACATCAACTCTCTGTTGGCTAAAGCATCCTTATACATATTTTTAGGTATTTCAGATTCTATTACTTTAGCACCAAGAGTCGATTCATCATATCGGTAAGCTTTCATTCTAATGAGGTCAACTACCCCTTCAAACTTTTCTTCCTTACCGATAGGCATTTGAATTGCCACAGGATTTGCAGCAAGCTTCTGCCGCATCATGTTTATAACATTGTAGAAATCGGCACCGACTCTGTCCATTTTGTTAACGAATGCGATTCGGGGAACGTGATATTTGTCTGCCTGACGCCAGACAGTTTCGGATTGAGGTTCTACGCCTCCAACCGAATCGAACACGGCAACTGCGCCATCCAAAA
>CAYPMS010000151.1:0-8116 GCA_964411655.1 uncultured Fibrobacter sp. | reverse complement strand
AAATGCTTCAACCCTTATAGTAATTTCATGAACTTACTACCTGAATAGTTACAAATGAAAAGAAAATGTCACATTCTATGTTTTCTTTTACCAAACGGTTTAAGTTGTCCATTGTTTTTTCAAACAAAAAACATTTATATTCAAATCTTGTTTGATATTAGGACATCTATAAAAACAGAGATGTCATTAATGATACCGCATGGTCTACTTCGTTTCGGTTCGAAAACTGCCAATTTTCAATCCAACGAAACGAGTAGGGAGATGCGTCCCCATTTGGGACGCACTCTCTTTGAAACAAGAAAATTGAGGAGGTAAATTAATATGCCTCAGAAATCAAATCTGCGAAATGATATTACAAAAATCTTTTTGCTACTCACTATCTGTATAAGCGAATCATTTTCTCTTCATGGCACCGATCGAAATAAGGTTTTATTCTGGCCGCTTTGGAATGGTTCCGATGAGAATGGTGGGTATGTATATCTTACTGAGCCTTTTGGTCCGAGAAATCTTGATCAGTTTAATAAGTATTCAAGTTCAACAGGAAATTGGTTTCATGTAGGACTGGACATTGGTTCAACGGGTAAAATTAAGAATGCATATTCTGGTTCAGGAGCAAACGGTGGAAAAGCTTATGTTTTTGATTATGGAGGAAGCAATTCTGATGCACTTTGGGTAGTAACTCGACAGTGGGATGGTGGACACGAAGTTGCGCAAACAATGCATTGGCATGTAACTACAAGTGGCGTTCAAAATGGACAAACTGCTAATGAAGGTGGCGAATTTGTATTTCAGGTCAAATCTCCCAATTCAACTTATGGTACTCACTTGCATTTTGAATGCTTTACTGGACAAGATTTAAATAATCTAAGCACAGCTGCCGTACGAAATATTCATACTAAAGACCCACTGAAATGGTTATGGTACAATTATAATGGTGCCTATAATTCAACAGCTGGTTTTCTCTTTTATGATCGGGAAAACAGCCGATACTATCATTTCAATACAAGTGGTCAATTCGTAGGTGTTACCAACCCGAATCTTAACAATTACAACCGTATTGTCGAGTTTGATATTGGTCAAGATGGTGGCAAAGATCATGTTATGGTGAGAGTTCAACAAAAGAAGCCAGGTATTGACATTTCTAGAATTGAGATTCTGCCAAGCAATCAAACTGCTGATATCTATTTCGAGGGTAAATACGTTTTTGATCTTAACAACCGTGTAAGACAATATTCACCTTCAGGCACTAATGCAGATCTTCTTTTAGATTTGGGTGGTTCAAGTGCATCGAATATGAACGGTGTCTGGTACAGAGGGAATCGGATTGCATCTGCATACTGGCACTCTAGTGTAGCAAATGAGAAGAAGGATGTAGAATTCTATGTTCGCCCTTGGTTTTCGATTTCACAAAACCAAATGTTTAGTATAAAGATCACTGATATTTACGGTTCTGGTATGACGATAAATAACCTTGGGAGAGCCGTTTGTATAGGTTGCAACCCTCCACCCTCAGCACCTCCTCCACCAAGTAACCTTTCTGCCGTACAGACTTCCACAGGGATTCGGTTGAATTGGTCACCAGTATCAGTCTCTGGTCTTGAAGTGGGATATAAGATTTATCGAAGACCTGCCAATACACCAAATATCGCATATGCCGATCCTATTGCATATGTCACTTCCACAACGGAGTACAATGACTTATTATCAACTGCAGCAAATGGTGGAAAGGTACTTCCTGGTGTTAGATATGCATATTCCATCGCTGCATTAACAATTAATGGAGAAGGTTGTAACGGACCATTTGCGAGTAGCTGTAATTGGTAGCAGTACGGTTGCAGTACTTGCAATGTTAATGAATCCTTTGCGTATATGCCACAAACCAACAATTTCACCTTCCAAAATCAAATTGTGGGGGGTAATATTGGAATTGTACAATCCACTGGAACCCTAAATATCAAAGATGTAGAAGTTAGAGAAACAGGTGAATCGATTTTCAAAGGAGCACCTATAAACATTCATTCTAAGACAATCATAGAAAATGGGTCAAAGCTAACAATACAATCCCCATAATTACTGCACCAAAAAGACAGAGCATCATTTAAAATGATGCTCTGTCCAATAAAAAAAAGATGGTAAAAACAATAATAATTCTGTTCGAGCTTGCTTTAGTATTTTTAACCAATTGCGCTAATGATAGTATCCCCATTAATAGTTTAGCAGAAACTAATTGTGAACTGTTAAAAATATACTATACAATTGGCAATTCCATTGTTTCTAAAAGTGTCGACTTTGACACGGAAAAAACCGAATTTTTAGCATCGCCAAATTGTACGATTATTGACTTTTGTTTGCTTCAAAATTTCAACTTTTTTATTGCTATAAAAGACATGGGGGAATACTCCTGTAAAGTTACTTATTATGATAGGAAAAAAGATCAATCATACTTTGTTGATAGCTTGTCAAATTTCAATAGAATTAAGCTGATTACATCCCCTATTAGTAATTTGGTTGCAGTTCTTTTATCAAATGAAGGAACAATTAGTATATCAAAACTTGATCCGACAATTAACCACACTAAACCTTTGGTTTTTTGTACCTTTCAAAACCCTTACTATGGTTACGATGTAAATATTTACTGGGCACGGAATGACGAATCAATTATAGCAGAATCGTTTTTCCATCTTTTTCAAATTGACCTACAACATCACACATATAGATTATTAGAAACACCTAACATAACTGATGTTATTGATTATGAATATTTGTTACGACAAGGTTTTTCTCTGGATATTCCTACCGTACAGTACAGTTCGCCCAATACCTTCATAAGAAAGAAATGTTCTCCATCGGCTAATTCTTATGTTGCGATCCGTAATGACTCTTTATTTCTCATGAATACAAATCGAAACATTAGTAAACTGTTATACGATAATTGCTCCGATAACCTATTTAGTTTTAATCCTATTTGGGATCACAGCTCAGGTGAACCGATTTCGACAATAAACAACAGGCGGTTGTTTATTGTCGATAGTGCCTGGATAGCAAAGGTAATTCCAGATAATCAATTTATTAAATTTAACATTTCAAAAATTGATAATATAATTCCAACACTTTCTTTAAGCTACACTCATACAGATTACATCTTAGATTACAAGCACTTCATTTTCTTTGACTCATTGACCACTGAAATGCTTAAAATTGTCGAGATGGACTATGTTCTTTTTTATTGGGGGCTGCTGTCCATTCCACGCACATCACCATGGAATTATTATGGGCAATCTGACTTTAAAGAATCTTGTAGCGCTTTTACAAGTATTTATTCCAACTTTGTTGATAAGGTTACACAACTAAATATTTACCACCCCGACTCTACTATCCTCAATGATTTTAAGGTTAAAGTCAAAAGAAATAGAGATTTCTATTTGGCATTCTTTGAATTAATGGAGTTAAATGACATTAATACCTTCAACAATAAAATGCATACTTTATTTTCAAATAATGAATTAACAAATATTAATAAATATGTGAATATCTTGACATGCGATACTTTATACAATCGGTTTTCTACATTCCATGACAGTGTATATAACAACTTATTAAATGTTTATGGTATTAATACGCACCCAAAAATAGAGTCATTGTTAATCAAAAACAATATAGTTAGGATACCAACATGGTTTTTAAGTCTTTAATGGTAACTTTGCTACTATTTGTTTCATGCAAAGCAGAAGTTAAATCAGCAAAAATTCCCACAGAAATACTCATAGCCATACAATTACAGAAATTAGCAAATAAAGGTAAATCTACGATAGAATTTCAAGATTCTTTAACCTATACAAATACAGTGTGTCCAGATATGAACGATACAACTCTGATTACCAAAGCAGAAGCAGATTCAGTTTTCAATATGATCGCACAATCTTATTTTCTCACCAGCATCAGAAAAGATTCTGCAAATATTATGTTTTTTTATTTTCGACCACAATCTGAAAAGCAATTTACCAATCAAAATCTTCTATCATTTTCAAATAGGCGGTCAAATAATGAAGAGACAATCGAATTTGAGTATGAATATCAATCAGGATATACATTTGTTTTAATTTTGCAAAAAGACAAATTAGCAGGGATTTCAAAATTTGAACCTTGTTAGTTTATCGTATTTGCAAATCAATCGACATAAAGCGATTTCATGAATCCCTAACTACTTCACCCAAATTGCTGTGGTCAGGGCGACCACGCTGTAGGATTTTAATTACTGGTAGTGGTAATTTAACCTATGCCGACAATTTTTGCACAATTTTCTGCCCTGAACAAGTCCCGAACCATTATTCACCTGCAAAGTCGAACAATGTCTTTTGGGTTCGCTCATCAACCCTTCTCTCGACTTCTTCCTCAATAACGGTACTTATAACTGTTCGCAAATTAGCAAATCCCGATTCAGGCGCACCTGAAAGACCAATAAGCCGATCTACTGCTCTTTGAAGAGCAGAATTCTTGCTGAACAACCGTTTTATTTCGGAAATCGGAAATAACTCAATCGAACACCCAACCAACCCCGCTTGTTGGGGCGTTAAATGTCGCTGCTCCTGAACGGTAACGAGAATATCCAATAAGGACTGCTGTTGATAGGAGTTCAGATTTTCGATTATATGGATGATGTTAGCCATTGCTGTTCTCCTTTGTTTGAAGTTCTGCTTTTAATTCTACAAACGATTTTCCATCTAATTCCCGAACAGGACTATCGCCTGTGAAGGCTAAATACCTGTTCAGGGCGAGATCAACATATTGCTCGTTCAATTCTACCCCCATACATGCCCTATCCAACATGTGACAAGCAATCATTGTCGATGCTGAACCTAAAAACGGATCAATTACAACTTCTGCCGTATGGTGCCGTAAAATTTCAGTCAAAAGTTTGATAGGCTTTTGCGTACTATGCTCTGTTCTCGTATCAGGATCACTTGTCAAATTATCAAAAGAGTTCTTTGAGAAATTTCCACCAAAAGGATTCTGGTTAGGACACTCAATTATGGTGCGAGCAGAATGATCATTGTGAACCCAATTTGCAGTTCTCCCGTCTTTGACAAGATAAAGTATAGGCTCATGTTGGTGGTGCCATGCTCCCATCGATATGGGAGCACTTTGCTTGACCCATACGACTATAGCACGAAGATTATAGTCGAGATTTTGGGTAAAACTATGGAGAACTTCATACGATTTAGTGGAAGCATGAAAACAATAGACAACATCGGAATCAATATTTTTGAAAGTATCTTCAAACACTGCGAGGTCATCATTCAGGACTAATCCCGATTTTCTGTTTGAACTCCCATCAAACTTCTTTCGCCACTCTGGTTGATACGAAATTCCAAAAGGGGGATCTGTGAGACAGAGTTGAAAATGCTCAATTCCAAACCGTTCAATAACACTCTTGTCCCTGCTGTCGGCACAGATGATTTTGTGCTTGCCACATATCCAGAGGTCGCCCTGTTGAGTTATGGTTGGAACTGGTATGGATACTGGCATTTGATCTGGATCGGTCAATGAATTCAGAACTGCATATATCCTGTTAAGATTCACATTTGACAGGTTTATAGAATTCTTGATACGATCACGGTTTTTCAGAGTTTGTATATACCGTTCGACACCCGATGCCGAAAACTCTCCATAAGCAGAAGTGGCGACAAGGAGCTTTTCCCGTGCTTCATCGAAATCTCTGGCTTCGACAAAGACTACTGGGATTTCAGGTATAGTCCAGCCATCTTTTTTAAGAGATTCAAACGCCAACAAACGCTGGTGCCCATCAAGGGTATAGTTGGTTCCATCCTGATCTACATAAATTTGAGTGGGCGATGAAATGCCAAACGTAATGATACTCGCTTTTAATTTCTTGAGCCTGTCAGGGGTGATCGTCTTCAAATCGCCCTGTAACGGGACAATCTTTTCTAAAGGTAATGTTGCTGCCCCCTTACACTCTACTCTTATTGTTTTTTCTTCCATAAGTAACTCTCCTGTTTCTTGTGTGTCAATTTCAGCTTACAGGATTATTACTTTATTTTTCAGGGCGATTTAATCTGGTTTATTTTTGATGAGGTTCAATTTATTCATCATCGGCAAGTTGGGTTTGATCGGTACATGCATAAACAGTATAATTTGAGATTATCTCCAATTTGGAGAACCCCACCTCAAAGGGAGAACTGATTTCAATGAAGTCATTTGATCGCTACATTAATTTTTATGATGAACAGAAATTCAACCCCGATAATGTGGACATGCTCGAATTAATGCCCATAGAAGTCACTATTGGTGAAAGAAGAGATATACAGGGGCGGGTGAAGCAGGTCTATCTCTATAAAAGTGCTGAAACGGGCAAGACCTACTCATACGAGGAGTTATACGATAAGTACAAAAAGATTTATCGGTGCTACAACTTTTTCGAACTACTTGAAAGAACAGAAAAACTGAAAAAAATAAAGGATAAGGAAATCAAGAAGGTTTTTAAAGGGACTGAATCGCAGAATCGTGCGCAAAACCAAATTGCTGCCGAAGTAAGCTGGATGCCCACCATTGCCTACAAAGAGAACTTCCCGATTGGTTTAGATTTTTACCTTTGCGATGAATATTTAGCCCCACTAAAGGATGCTTTCGAACTTTCCAAAACAAACCTTTCAATACTACTAATAGGTGGTTCTGGATCGGGAAAAGAATCATTTGCATATTTTATCGGGAAAAATAGCTGGGGAAGAAATAAGAAATACCGTGCAATATCTATGGTGGGTTTAGGTGATCAGTTCGTTCATTCAGAACTGTTTGGTCATGTTAAAGGCTCTTTTACTGGAGCAACAGAAACACGGAAGGGGATCGTGGAGGAATTTGATGGAGGAACGGTATTCTTTGATGAAATTGATAAACTGGAACTATCAGTCCAGGCAAAACTCCTTCGTTATCTGGAGACGCAGGAGTATTCAAAATTGGGAGAGAACAAGGTACATAAGAGCGATTGCAGATTTGTATTTGCAACCAGTAAAAATCTTATAGATCTGGTCAAGAAAGGAGAATTCCTGCTGGATCTGTATTATCGTATAACAGGGGCAACAATCAGAATCCCGACCCTTCGGGATATATTAGCTAATGATGAAAATAAAGCTGAAAAGCTTTTCATGTTCTTTTTTGACCTATTCAGCAAAACCCACGGTTTCGACTACGAATACAGAAATGCTGATGTTTGGCAGGAAATTTTGGAAAAGACCTCCGATTTGAAATTGTGGTTCGATTATGAATGGCATGGGAATTTGCGGGAGTTTGTCGCTTATATGAAGAGGAATCTTGTACTTGGTAAATGGGACGACCTGCCCAGAACAAATAATGATGATAGCTATACCATAAATGCCGCCACTCATAATTCGAATACTCTGCCATCATTCAAGCAAATTGAGAAAGACTATTACACCTATCTCGTCAAGAAAACGAAAGCGGTTCAAAAACAGATTGCGGATATTTCAGGGCAATCGCTTTCAACCATTCGAAGGAAATTAAAGGAGTATAAGCTTATAGATAGGTAACCCATAAAATAATTTTTAGCACATAAAACGGCACGTCATATTGATCAACGCAGATCAAATTGACGTGTCGTTTTGCTTTGTAGAATGAAAATTGCTGCTGTAAGATATTGAAATTACTACGTGTCAACATTGGTACGGCACTGGCTGAATGTTTCGACTGAACACGCAAACATTCAACGAAAGGTGTCGTATGGAAAAGGACAATGTTCAGCAGCCGTTACCAGTCAAAGAGAAAAGTAAGAAATTGAAGAAGTTAGAACAAGAGATTGCAGTATCTCTTGTGAATGGGTTCGTCAGTGTCGGTCTAAAACTGGAGGTTATACAACGAGAGCAGCTTTATAAACAGACCCACAAACGCTTTAATGACTACCACTATGAAACGTTTGAACTCACCCGTCCCCATGCCTATCGATACATCAATGGTGCGAAGGTCTACAAACTGATCGAAAAAGAGCAACCTAAATACGGTTACAAATTGCCCTTGTACGAATCACAGGTTCGCCCTTTGACAAAGATCAAAGATGAAACTGTTGTTGGAGATTTATGGAATGTCG
>CAYPMS010000150.1:0-8258 GCA_964411655.1 uncultured Fibrobacter sp. | reverse complement strand
GTGTGATTTACGATGGCACCGGGTTTGGAGATGATGGTACTCTCTGGGGAAGTGAAATATTGATATCCGATTATGCGTCGTACAAAAGGATGGCTCATTTATTTCCCATGCCGCTTGTTGGTAATGAAGCAGCAATCGAAAATCCGGGAAGACTGGCTCTGGCAATCTGTGCCGATAAGGTCAGCGATAACAGCAGTATCGTTCCATGGATGAGCCCTGAAGAACAAGCGATTGTGTTGTCATTAATGCAGAAACCTGATTTTATCACCCGGTCTACTGGAATGGGGCGCTTGTTTGATGCATGTGCAGCACTGCTGGGAAGATGCACAAAAAGACACTACGAGGGGCAGCCAGCTATCGAACTGGAAGGATGTGCAGAATATCTTTGCGACGATCACTATCCTGTCAAAATAGAAAAATCCGGTGACAAGTTACTCATGGATGGTCCTTCGGTATTACTCTCGGTTATCGAAGATCGTAACGCTGGTGTCGCCCCATCAATAATCTCTGCCAGATTTCATAACACCATCGTACAAATGACCATTCAAACCGTCAGCATGATTTCGGAACTCACCGGAATAGATCAGGTAGTGCTCAGCGGCGGATGTTTCTCAAACAGAATATTATTGGACAATACTGTCGAACTCTTGGAAAAAAAACATCTGAAAGTCTATTTTCATAAACAATTGCCGCCTGGAGACGAATGCATTTCGTATGGGCAGGTGCTTATTGCCGGGAGAAGGGGAAAGAGAGAATGAATATCGAAGTTACGGGAAAAGAGCAATTCTGAAGTAATTTTAAAAAAAGAAAAAGAAATTTTGAATACAAAGTAAATGAGACCTGGATAGCACAATTTAGAAAATATTCGGGATATATTTTTGTGATTTGAAGTTAAAGTTTATGATTCAAGACAAAACAGAACCTCTCAGATTTCTGATTTCTGATCTCATATTTCGAATTTTAATTCGTTATTTCCTATTTCCTTTCTTTACTTCGATATTCGATATTCGATTCTCGATTCCAATTTTCTCTGGAGCTCAAAATGTGCCTTGCAGTACCTTGTAAAGTTGTAGCCATCAATGGAGATTACGCCCGGATCGATCATGGCGGCAATACCATGATCGTTGACACCTCGATGGTGCCCGATGTTTCTGTTGGTCAATATGTGGTTGTGCATGCTGGAATGGCAATCGGGAAATATGATGAAAAGGAAGCGATCGAGACCCTGCGTTTACTGGATCAATACTTTAATCAGGCAGAAAACCCATGATCCCTTTTTCTGACACTCTTCTTTTCCGCAAATGTGTCGAAAGAATCTTTCAAAATGCATCAAAGCTGGGTCATATCAGAATCATGGAGGTATGCGGCACTCATACGATGGAAATTGGTCGCATCGGTTTGCGCTCGATACTTCCGGACAATATCGAACTGATCTCCGGACCTGGATGCCCAGTGTGTGTGACACCTGCTTCCGTTATCGACAATGCATGCCACCTTTCCATGAACGGAACCACTATACTTACCTTTGGAGACCTGATACGGGTTCCAGGGAATAAAGGCTCTTTAGAAAATGCCAAAAGTAGCGGTGGAAAGGTTGAAGCAGTTCTCACACCATTACATACCTTAAAAACAGCACTGGAAAACCCTCGTAAGGATTTCATATTCATTGCTGCGGGTTTTGAGACCACAACCCCGGTAATTGCACAAACCGTCATAAGCGCTCATCAACAGAAAATCAATAATCTTTTTTTCCTGGTTGCACATCGCAAAGTTCCTCCTGCGCTTTCTGCACTAATACAGGATAAGTCTCTCTCTATCCATGGCTTCCTTCTTCCAGGACATGTGTGTTCCATTACCGGAATTGCGCCATTTGCTGAAGTTCTTAACAACCAATACCCTGCGGTTATCACCGGTTTTGAACCTTTGGATATTATCGCAGGAATCATGAGCATAACCGATCTTCTGATAAAAGAATCGGCTGAAATTGTCAACATGTACCGTCGCGTGGTCAGGGATGAAGGCAATCCTCTTGCAAGACAACTGATTGAAAGCGTGTTCAAAACGGTCGATGCCCAATGGCGCGGGATCAGTTATATACCACAAAGCGGACTTGCCTTTAAGGATGAATTTACCGGCTTTGATGCCTGTGTTAAGTTTGATGTTGAATCAGGTGATGAAAAAATGCCCTCAGAATGCAGTTGTGGCGATGTACTCAAAGGTAAGATCAAGCCATCTGATTGTACTTTATTTGGATCTCTTTGCACCCCTGATCATCCGGTGGGCCCCTGCATGGTTTCATCGGAGGGCTCCTGCGCCGCATGGTTCAAATATGGAAGGTAATTTTATGGATAAAATAATGTTGTCACATGGAAGCGGCCGGGGATTGCAGAATCTTCTCCAAACCGTCATTCTGCCATCATTGACAGGTGACCATGATGGTGTGCTGGAAGATGCTGCAGTGCTGGACTGGAACCTGCATTCACCGGTTGTCTTTACTACCGATTCTTTCGTGGTCAAACCGCTGACATTCCCGGGGGGAGATATCGGTAAACTGGCCGCCTGCGGAACTATCAATGACCTGGCCATGATGGGAGCAACGCCGCGCTTTATTTCAGTGGCTCTTATCATCGAAGAAGGCTTGCCGATTGAGGAGCTGAAGAAATATCTGAATTCACTGAGAACCGTTTGTCAGAATGAATATGTATCAATAGCCTGCGGCGATACAAAAGTCATCGAACAGCGAAACGGCGATGGCCTTTTCATCAACACAAGCGGTATCGGATACCTGCCGAAGGAATGTCAAAGACTGTCGGCTGGTAAAGTGGTGGAAGGAGATGCCGTGATTGTCAGTGGTCCCATAGGTTTACATGGCATCGCAATTCTTGCTCAAAGAGAAAACCTTTCATTTGCCAGCAATGCAGTCTCTGATTGCAGGCCGCTGCTCCGGTTAAGTAAAGCAGTACTCTCAGCATCTTCATCAGTAAGGGTGATGCGGGATGCAACCAGAGGTGGATGTGCTGCAGTACTCAATGAAATTGCCATCAGTTCCCGCGTTTCGATAGTCCTTGAGCAGTCCCACATTCCTGTGCCGGAGGTCGTACGATGCGCCTGCGAAATCCTTGGAATGGATCCTTTGTGTGTCGCTAATGAAGGAACATTTGTGGCAATTGTACCCGAATGTGATTGCCAGAATGTACTCGAGTCTTTACATAAGTTACCGGAAGGAAGAAATGCCTGCCGTATCGGCCATGTGATCAAACAACAGCGTTTTCCGGTTCAGCTTATCACCGAAATCGGTGGAATACGGGCAGTCGAAATTCCACCTGGCCAGTTATTGCCAAGAATCTGCTGATTTCAGGCCATAAAGAGCTGAAGGAATTCTAAACCATTTTTATTCACATGAATAACTTATTTCGTTGGGTATTTTGTGCTTATAATATTGAAATAATCGGCTTAAAACAATCATAAACAAGGTTAAAACCAGGAAATTGCACGGGGGGGGTAAGATGGCATCGGATCCAACGGATCATGAAAATACTGATATTTCGCGACGTGATTTCCTCAAATTCTGTTCAACCGTAGCAGTTGCAATTGGACTGGGTCCTTCCGGTGGATCGAAAGTATTCGCTGCTCTCACTGCTAAAAGTCGTCCCATAGTACTTTGGCTGCATTTCGCAGAATGTACCGGGTGTACCGAATCATTTTTGCGTGCAACCGGTCCTTACACCGATGAGCTTCTTCTGGACAAAGTTTCGCTTGATTACCATGAGACACTGATGGCTGGAGCTGGAGTAACGGTACATGACATTCTGATTGAAACTGCGAATAAAAACAAAGGAAACTTTATCTGTGTAGTAGAAGGGTCTATTCCCACCAAAGATAACGGTATATACGGAACGATCAATGGAAAAACGATGCTTAGTATAGCTGAAGAAATCTGTCCGAAAGCCAAATGCATTATCGCAATCGGCACCTGCTCATCTTTTGGTGGTATTGCAGCAGCAAAGCCCAACCCCACAGGTTCAAAAAATATCATTGCAGCTTTAAAACATATTGACCTTCCTCCAGTGGTTAACATCTCGGGATGTCCACCCAACCCAGTCTCTTTTGTTGGGGTTGTCGCCTACTACCTGCTCAATGGGAGACTTCCGGAAACCGATGATTATCTCAGACCGAAATTTGCATATGGTGAATATATTCATGATTCCTGTCCATTCAACCAATATCGGGAAGATGCGAATCCTGATGCTGTTCAAAGGTGTCTGATGGATCAGGGGTGTAAAGGGCCGAACACCTGTAACAATTGCACCACAGTAAAATTTAATAATGAGGCCAGTTTTCCTATGAATGCAGGACATGTCTGTATAGGATGCAGCGATCCGGATTTCTGGGATATCAACACACCGTTCTGGGGAAAAAACGCCGATGATGTCTTTGACAAGTTTCCCAGTCCAGAGGTCGTTTTCGAAAAGAAAGTAAACCCGATTGCAGTCAACCCACGTCCGGACCGCAGAGTTCACAGAAAACACCCGGGCACTTCGACTGAGATGTTTGACCTTACCGGTCGCAAAATTTCCGGAAAAGCTTCTGATATTGCACAACGTAATAAGCTTGGCACAAATCAGTTATTTATTGAAAAAAATGGTAATTTCACCAGGAAACGTCTTAGGGTCAGGTAAACCGTAAATTAATATTAGGATATTTATTTTCAGGAAGGAATCCGGTAATGGCACGCATAACAATTGATCCTATAACCCGTATTGAAGGGCATCTGAAAATAGAGGTCGAAGTTACAGATAATAAAGTTACAGATGCATGGTGTTCCGGGACGTTATTCAGGGGCATTGAGACAATACTTAAAGGAAGAGACCCTAACGATGCCTGGCTGTTCACTCAAAGAGTGTGCGGAGTGTGCACTTACGTCCATGGTGAAGCTTCCGTGCGTTGTGTTGAAAATGCTCTCGACACCTCGATTCCATCAAATGCCAGGATCGTAAGAAATCTTCTTATGGGTGCTCAATTTATACATGATCACCTGATCCACTTCTACCATCTCCATGGCCTGGATTGGGTGGATATCGTAAGTGCATTGAATGCTGATCCGCAGGAAACTGCCAGGCTTGCCGGAACACTTTCTCCCAATGCTCCTTCAATTGATTTTGCAGCAACAAAATCGCGGCTTCAGAATTTTGTAAACAGCGGTCAGTTGGGAATATTTAACGGTGGATACTGGGGACACAGTGCTTATCTTCTTACACCGGAAGAGAATTTACTGATAGCCGCTCATTATCTTCATGTATTGCGCCAGCAGCTTGTTGCCGCAGAGATGCAGGCTATTTTCGGGGCAAAAAATCCTCATGTCCAGAGCCTGCGGGTAGGTGGCGTTACCTGTAAACATGATCTCAATTCGGAACGGATCTCCAGATTCCGCACCTTACTTTCGCAGATGCGCTCTCTTATAGATACCATCTACATTCCTGATGTAAAGTTCATTACAAAAAAGTACGGCTCCTGGAAAGCGATTGGCGGATTTAAAAATTACATGTGCTATGGGGGATTCCCTCTCAATGATTCGGGATCATCATTTCTGTTCCAGCCCGGATATCTCCTGAACAGGTCAACGGCTGTCAATAACCTGGACTTGTCGGGAATCACCGAACATGTCAACCACAGCTGGTATTCCGGTTCGGCCCAGCATCCATCGGTTGGCAAGACCGAGCCTGCCTACGATGAGTATTCAACAGAAAGCAGGTATTCATGGCTCAAGGCTCCGCGTTATGAAAGCAATGCAATGGAGGTCGGTCCACTGGCAAGGATCCTTATCGCTTATTACAAAAACGATTCAACCGTTAAATCGCTGGTCAATTCGTTCCTGACAGATACAGGGATGGTGGCAGCCGATCTTCATTCCACCCTGGGACGAACTGCCGCAAGAGCGCTGGAAACAAAGATAGTGGCAGATGAAATGAATTCCTGGTTAAGTGGCCTTGATGCCGATGGTGAAGTCCTTACGAAAACTACAATTCCTTCCACCGGTCAAAAAAAAGGTTACGGATTAACCGAAGCCCCACGTGGTGCTCTGGGGCACTGGATCGATATTCAGGATGGAAAAATTAATAATTACCAGATGGTTGTGCCATCGACCTGGAATCTTGGCCCCAGAGACAATAATAATGTGAGGGGGCCTGTCGAGCAAGCTTTAATCGGCACACCGGTAGAAAACCCATCAAAGCCGTTAGAGATTTTGAGAATTGTCCATTCCTACGATCCGTGTCTGGCATGCGCCGTGCATGTTCTGGATCTTAAAAAGAACAGTTCATACACCATAAAAGTTACCTGAGATGGACAAAAAACGAATTTTGATCCTGGGGGTTGGTAATGTGCTCATGTCCGATGAGGGTGCGGGGATATATACTATCAGAAAACTGGAAGAAAGATACAGGTTTTCCGATAATGTGACGCTTCTTGATGGAGGCACTCTGGGAATGAAGCTTTTGCATTCGATAAGCAGTGCTGATCATCTGATAGTAGCGGATACGGCGATTAGAGGATTAACACCAGGAACCGTATCGCGATTAACCCTCAACGATATACGCCTCAGTGCATCTCCCAAGAGTTCCATGCACCAGTTAAGTTTTGCAGATGTATTGGCTCTGGCAGAAATGATGCAAATTCTTCCTGAAACGGTGATAATTTCGATTGAACCGGCTGACATAAAATCGATGAACACCATTTGTACAACGGAGGTCTACGCAGGAATAAATATCATGTGTTCGTTTATTCTAAGTGAAGTCACTGCTGCCGGCGGGAAGTATTGGCGAAATACAGTTGACAATGAGGACAACCAGTAGTGTCCGGTTAATTTAACAAGAAAAAATACTGTCTGTTCCGGAGAAAGGACCAGAAATTTAATCATGTAAACATAGTTTCGTTGTTAAAGATGATTTGATATCCATTCTCAATTATTCGTTCTCTATGATTCCTGATTTCTAATTTTTAGTACTAATCCGATATTCATTATTCTCCCCCTCTCCCCGCCTTTCCCCCACCCACTCAGAAATGTATTTTTATAAACACATTCCCCGAATTCAAGGAGAACCCATGTTCAAAAAACTTTTACCATATCTGCTTTCATTGTGTCTTTTCTCTGTAATCTTCTGTTTTGGCCCATTCGACCCCAATAATCCCACCTTGGGTGGAGTTGGCGATACCACCGAGACAAGCAATTCCCCAGTAACCACCGACAGCTCGATCTTGGCCTACTGGAACTTTGACGACAGTGGGAAAGCGGTACTGGAAGACCATTCAACTTTTCGCAGTCACGGAATCATAAACGGTTGCAAATGGGTTCAGGGGATTAAGGGATATGCGCTCTACTTTGACGGGATCGATGATCACGTGGCAGTTCAGGATGCAGAGCAGCTTAATCTTAAACTGAGTAATTTTACTGTCTCATTGTTTGTAAAATTCCAAACCGACAGCTCCAGCGATACTCTCAGACAAGACATAATATCGAAAGGTGAAAGCTGTGCATCCGGTTTTGGCATCGCTGTCAAAGGTGCAAAGATACTGGGACATGTAAAGAATCAGGGATGCGATGACAGGGACAGTACCATTATAAGAGATGGTAAGTGGCACCATATCGTTCTTTTACGCCGTGAAGGCAAAGTGTACGTTTATTTTGATAAATCAAGCATACACAATTTCAACTGCAATGATTCGGTTTACACCACCTCACCTTTTAGAATCGGAGTGAACGGAGTAAGAAACGATAGCTATTTCTCCGGTTGCATCGATGAGATAAAGATCATAAAAAGTGCCTGGACGCAGTCTCAGATTGAAGCAGAATATAACCGGTGCTTTTAGGTTACAAATTCAGAGATCCACAAATGTTTTTTGTTAACCCACCTCCGCTGGAATCGCTCTCTTGTTAAGGGGGATTCTTTCAAGATTTAAAATATAAGTGGCTGCTGGGAATGCGAATATTTCGTGTGAAAATGACATGTTCAGTGATACACATGATTTGAGGATACGGGCATTTGTCAGATTTATCAAAGAGAAAAATCTGGAAAAGTTGAAGGAATAAAATACGGATATCAAAAAGATTATAATTTAAAAAAAAGTAAAGATGAAGTATTGGAATTATTAAGAACCAATAAGAAAAAGTGGAATCAATGATTTAACTCATTTTTGGGCTCTTAAGATCTGTCGTTTTTTTCCGTTATCAGTTTATGAAGATAAGTAATCTTTATTTCAGA
>CAYPMS010000149.1:0-8293 GCA_964411655.1 uncultured Fibrobacter sp. | reverse complement strand
GCGGCTTGACAACAAACCAGGATACGGTTCTATACACAACATTTGACATTAACTCCCATAGTATAAATTGGAAATGTGGACCAACTACTGTGAAACGTGATTCATTATACCTTGATGATGTTCTTTTAGCTACTGCTATTGGCTGTGGAACTGACAATGGTGCATCATCAATCACTAAATCTTTCGTAAATCATGGGGTTGATTGTGTAATTGGAACAAAAAAAACGGTTTTGGTAGAGGTAATGAATTTTTGGAACTATTATTTCTGGGATGAACTTATAACAAACGATAGAAATATTGCAGAGGCTTCAATGCAAAGCTATAGTAAATCTCAAGAAATGTTAGCAACATTCTTAGGTGTAACAGAATTATCTGATTATTATGATAGCAGTATTGTAATTGGAAGATATGATACCGATATGACAATTGTGTCAAAACCATCTTCAACTGTTTTATACGAAAAAATTACTTCTGCTCGTTATGGAAGAAAAGAAAGGTAATTTATGCATACTAAAATTAAAATTTTGTACATAAGTTTTCTTTTCCTTATAAACATTGTATCTGCCAATCAAATAACTGTATACCAGGATTCAAATTATATAATTAAATCAGATACAATGATAAATAAAAATGAAAAAGAAGTTATCAAAACGATTGATTTATTTAAAAAAAAAATAATGATGTGGGCAGAAGATTCAATGGTGGAGGAATATAGCATAAAAGATAGTGTAAAATATCCACAAAATATTCGCTGTATTAAACGAAATAGTGAGCTACACTATTCAGGTATACCTGGATCGTGTGACTTTATTGATGGAGAACTTAAAAGTTTTACAAAAAAAATTAAAACACGATATGCTACTTATGATGAGCGTGAATATTTCAATAAAAACAACAAAATATCACCTGCTTATTGTAATATAAGTGAAAGTAAAGCAATAAAAATTGCAAATGAATTTTTAAAAAAAATATTAAATGAATATGGTAAAAACGAAAATATCAATGATTTCGACAGAATAAATTTAGTTCATGGTGGAGTTGGAGACCGATTCGTTATTTCTTTTAAGTGTAGCATTAAAAAAGATATTAAAGATTTAAGAGATGTTGAAATTGGAGTAGTGCCATTTAATGGTGAAATATGTCATTTATTTGCTAAACATTTAATTTCGCCATACGATCTTAATTATCAGCCTAAGATAACTAAAGAGGGTGTATTAAGTAAGATAAATGCATATTTTAAAGAATTAGGAATAAAAGCAAAATATGATCTATTTCTCTCTCAAAGTGGGAACTCAAAAAACAGATGGGCATGGCACCTTTATGGTGTAAAGGAAAATTCAAAACAGAGAATAAAGGATTGTGTTATAATTGACAGTGAGACCGGAGAGTTTATAATTAGTACATTTGGACCGATAAACAAATAAAAATTGTGATATAAAGATAAAAGTAACAAACAAGATAAATTGAATAATGTAATTCAATGAGCAAAAGTATACATTAATTATTAAGCTAAAAAGCTAAATAGCTAAATAGCCTTTGATCATTTGATCGTACTGACGAAAATCTTTTTTACCGTGCCAGAAAAATAAACGAAAGAAACAACAAAGAAGTGGCATATGACCTTACCTTCTCGCTGCCAAAAAGCAGAGCATCGGAATGTAAACTGATATTGAAAACAAAATAGAACAGCAAAATTAAATATCAGTGACTTGAGTAGCATTGCAAATGCAAAAGCAGATATAAAAGAAGCTCTGCAGGATACTACCGGAGCAGGATCCGGAAAGTTGCATTTTGAAGCTGAAAAATCGGATTTCTGTTTATACCGTATTTTGCACTATATACTATCGGCACAAATAAAACAATCGGCATAGAATTCCCATTACACCAATCCCCACTGCTGCGCTAATCGCCGGCGGAAAATCAATCACCAACGCAACCACAAATCCTCCAATACTACCGATTATCCCGATGACAATCGCGAGCGTGAAATATTTATGAATACCTCCAGTACCTACATTGCCAAAGAGAGCTGGAAGTATTAATAAGGCGGTCATCAGCAATGAGCCAATCGTTATAACTCCCAATGTTATTGTTATTGTCAATACCACATAAATCAAAATTAAAAATATGTGATATCGTTTCGCTCCAACTATGAAAAATTCGCTGTCTGCGCACCATGCAAGAATACTGTGCCGGTACGCGATTGCGAGACACATGAATGTGGTGGATAGAATCACCAACAACCATGTCTCCAAACATCCGGCTGCGAGGATTTCACCATTCAGCAAATGCAACACATGGCTGTGTGCAACGGGAGAAAGCGCGGTAAAGGTCGATGAGAGTATTTGTCCGCTAATAAAGAGCGTGGCAAGATAGATTTCTCTATTTGATGCGCTATTTCGGATACGGTTTGCTCCAAGGATAGAAAGCAAAGTGGCAATAGTGGCAAAACCATACAGCCATAGCTTGTGTTCAGGATTGATACCGCACACAAGCCCCAGCGCCATACCGGCATTTGCGACCGAAGGCAGGGCAAGGGCAAGCATAATTTCATTACGGATTGTCAAAACAGCCCCCATAGCGGGAGTCACAATAGAAAACGTAACAACGAGCATCAGGGGAAGAAGCGAAAAGGAAAGTAATGACAAAAACTCAGTCATGTTGCCTCCCGTTTCCGATCCGGATAATTCGTGCTTTACCGGCGAAGTTTACTGTATGGGCTACAGCAATGACTGCGGCTTCATTCTTCGAAATAACTTCTTCAATAATCCGTTCGATGACTTTCTCTGTATGCATATCGACATTTGCTGTAGGTTCATCCAGAATTAGAATTTTCGGATTACGTACCAATGCGCGTGCGAACAATACTCGCCGTTTCTGCCCTCCCGAAAGATCTCCGAATCGAATATCCGTTTTCGAATCCATTTCAACCGCCGCAAGTGCTCTGATAATTGAATCGCGGGTAATACCGTGATTTTTAATGATTCCGCAACGCACGATATCGAATGCGGTATAGGGAATCCCGCCGGAAATTGTGGTTTCCTGCGGGACATAGCCGATATCTGATTTGTCGATTGACCAGATGACATCTCCGACGATTGTAAAGGCGATGCCAAGAATTCCTTTGATAATGGTCGATTTTCCGCATCCGTTGGGACCGCGCAGAACAAGAAATTCACCGGGATTCACGTCAAACGCAACATTACTGACAACGGGATTTCCTTTGCGAGAATAACCAAAGGATGCGTTGTGGACCTTTACTATAAGATTGCTCATTTTCCAGCTCCTGCAAGTCCTTCAAGGAGAACCTTGAGATTATAACGCTGCAATTCTATCCAGGTAGTTATCTGGGGTTGAGCACCAACTGCATTGGCAATTTGAACAGCTTTGCATCCAATACTCGCAGAGAGTTTTTTTGGAATTTTTGAGTTCTGCGATTGGTTGTAAACGATAATCTTGACATTGTTGTTTCTCGCTTTCTGCTCGAGTGCTTTCAGGTGTTCGGCGGTAGGAGGCACGCCAGCTTTGGGCTCGATACTTCCAATGGTCTTCATTCCATAGAACGCACTCAGGTAAATGACATCGGGATGGTATTCGATCATTGCTACACCATTCAGGTTTGCTCCCTTTGACCTTAATTCCTCGGTTAGCGATTCAATCTGCTTTTTGTACGCCAGTGCATTTTGAGCAAAGTATTGCGATTTGGAAGGGAGGATTTGTGCAAAGGCCTTCTCGATATTGTCGGCCATTATCGCCCCGCACTGAGGGCCAATGTTGTAATGTGGATTGCCTTCGGGGTGCTGCTCGCCTTCGCTGCGGTCAAGTTTCTGAGGCCTGCCTAGTACTTCTATCCCCTTTGAGCAATCTATCCAGCCAGGTCCGTCCTCTCGGATTTTAGGATTTCGCGCTTCGGCTGCTAATGAGGGAAGCCATGCATGTTCTGCATCGAGACCGAGTGTCAACAGAAGGTCTGCTTTGTTAAGCTTGGGAAGAAAACTTGGCCGTGCGGGTACCGCATGAAGGTCTTCGCGGCCTGTTGCAAGGGAAACAACATTTACCGCATCTCCACCGATCTGACGCGCCATGTCCGCAAGATCAGGTACCGACGCGACGACTTCCAGCTTCATGTCTGCCCAGAGCGTCATAACAGTGCAAAGGATAATAAACCATGATTTCATCGTTGCCTCCCGTGAGTATGATAGCCGATTGTGGCATCATATTGAAGTCTGATCAGATTGACGCCATCCAACACTCCCGGATATTGCCATCGGGAGTATTCGACTCGTACATATTGATAATGTGTAATATCAAGTGTTATAAAAGCACCAAATCTCTTTTTAAGGTCTGCATCCCGATCGTTTGACTGGAAAATTTCCGCGAATCCGCCGAACTGCCATCTCTCTGACTGTCGCCAGGCAAGCCAGTTATAAACACCTGACCGGTTGAAATATTCTTCGAAAATGATGTTATCATTTAGAAACTCAAATCCCTCATACGAGCCCAGCATTTCCACACCAAGTTGCAGATTGCGGTATTTGTTCGAAGTTAGTGGGTGCCAGTACAGGATTACATCCGCATCATAGAGCAATTTGCTATAGGTGTAATTTTTCAGTCGTCTGGACATTTTATATTCGTGCTGATAGATTGCGCTTGCTCCCAAATCAAGACTGAAATTATCACCAAACTCAAATCCTGTACGGACATTCCCCCCGTAGGCAAATCCCGGCAGACGTCGGTCATCAGTAATTACTTCTGGAGCATCCGTTTCAGCCTTACCGGCGAGAGCAAGAAGATCCTCTTCGTAAAGAATTTCCCCATTTGGCCCGTGCCAGTGGCTTCCGTGCTTTTCCGCGCCGATCTCCTCGGCAATCTCATCTGCCGTCTTTGATGAATTTGCATCGGTTTCTATTGCCGGGTCGATATCATGGGTATGGCCCTGGAAACGGTTATACGCGGAAAGAGTCACCTCTATATAGTGGTCAACCGGAACCATCCAGGACAGTTCGAATCCTGTTAAAGCAAGCATACCGCCGGCATATTCCTTGTAGATCCTCGGTTCTGATGTAAACGGCATGGCATGAATATGATAGCGATTCCAATGCCCGAAATTAGCAAGCATCATCCCCAATCTGCCTGAGAAATTAAATGGCAAATAGGGAAAGAGTGCAAATGCCTCGTGTAATTCCGCCCCATGTTCAGAAACCAGAATATTCCCTAAAAGAAATGCGTAAGGATCAATGTTGGCGCTGATAATCAGCTCAGCTCCGCGAATGGTTAGACCCGGACTTTCCCAGGAACTATCTGCATCGTCAAGACCTGCGATTGCATCAAGCGTGAGACCGATATTGGGATTTTGCCAGGAAGGCGGAACAGAAGAGGATTTCTCCTGTCCCACAACAATCCCAGTGAGCAATAAAACCACGATAATCGGCCATGAAATCGCATCGATTTTAGTGGTGATCATGCTCGGCCTCCTCGATGACTAATTTCAGCGTGTCAACACTCACCGAGTCGATGCAAAGAATATTCGCACCTGTCTTTGCTTCGAAAAGAAGTGCCTGTACGATTGAGGTTATCCCTGCTGAATCTGTGATCTCTTTGGCACTGAACCTTTCTTCAATTTCAAGGGGGGTGTTAACTGCTGAGTCCCCAACAACATTTATGTTTACAAGACGTATTCGCGCCGGAACACTGGTCATAATCAGCAGATCTCCAGTTACATCAGGACCAAAATGTACATACCCGCCTTTGAGAGTATCGGTATCTAGAAGCGCGATATCAAGTCGGTGGTGCTCCATTGAATCCGGTTCGATATGTGTTCCAGGCAAAGAATCTGAAGCATTGACAGATATGACCGGACCACTGACCATGTGAATGGCAGCATGTCCAATCACTTCGTAAATGCTGTTTTCCTTTTCTCCGATAGGATTTGATTTGTTGCATCCAAACATCAGTATTGCCAGTATTAAGCCTAAGAATGCTACATTCAAGTTTTTCATGGTTTCTTCTTCTGTGTTAATGTTTGACAAAATTACTGTTTTAAAATTGAGTGATTGTTACGCATTAACAATCTGGAGGAGCGCGAGGAGAAGCCCAGATAATAACACACGAGACTGGATACTCTGTTCCGACACTTATGACTTTCATAACGAAACTCGTGTAAACCGAAGAACAATAAGGTTCGGGGGCTGCGAAGGGACTAAGGCAAAACAGACAGATAGTGCAGTTATATTTGTCATGGTTATCCTTGTGGCAATGTGATGGAGACACCACGACAGAGCACCAGACAAAAAATGCAATCACAAGAATTGAAATGGATGAATTCTTTGAAGTGCTCATTAATACGCCACCGGATAAATGTTTTGCTGCCTTAAAGCAGCATTAAAGCCAATTATAAAGATGTTATTTTTCAAATCGATCATCTGTCCAAAGGTCATAAATGTCACCATAGAACCGGTCGTAAACTGACCATAGAACGATTTTGCCGCAAATGCATCTGCATTGGCGCAGAGTGAGATTAACCAATAAACGCCATCATTGCACCAATGCAACCCTCTGACCTGATTATTTTACCGAGCGATACAATCGGTCACTTTAAGTGCAATGATATACATCGGGTAAAAAGAAGAAGGAGGATTCTGTCATTTTATGCTGATCTGGAAAGGCCGCAGAATACGAAAAAATGGCACAAATAATAATCGATATGACGCAGAATATTCCGTCCATGTATACACTCCTGAATAAGGTAATACAGACCCGGTCGATAGCTTGCTGCTTCAACCGAAGACAGATTGTGAAAAAAGACTATAATTTAAGCTGACAAAAAGGAAGGCGGTGAACGAGAGGTATACAGGACATGTGGTGTGAAAAGATATCGATTCTCCGGAATCAGTATCGATTCGCAATGTAGATTTTCGGCAGTCGGTAAAGAGAAATGAATAGCGGCTTCCATTGGCTGACCGGCAACCAGACAGATTCCACAATCATGATGGCTTTCGTGGTCATCATGATGATGAGCCGGTTCAACAACAATAAATAAAAACATCCAGATTAGAATGAGTAGAGAAGATACACAATTTGAGACAAAACCGCTCATTTCCTGCAATCTCCACAAATGCCTTCAATCTGAATGAAATTTCTCTCGATTTCACCATCTATACGCTCAGAAATGGCTTCCCTGATCGTTTCATCGATAGTGCAATCGACCTCCTGAACTTTCAAGCACCGGGTACAAATGAAATGATGATGTTTTTCATTCTGAGGATTGGCACACAAGAAGTATCGAAGTATTCCATCGCTTTTGTGCATTGAGCAGAGCACCCCGGTCGATGCTAAACGCTCGCATATCCGGTACACAGTCGGACTGCCGACATCGTAACCAAGCGTTTTGCTGATCTCTGTCTTGAGTTCGCTCGTTGTGCGGACCTGGTGGTTTCCGGCGAGGCTGGAAAGAAGAGCTGTAACAATCGGCGTTATTCTTAATCCTTTAGACCTCAGCAGTGCTAAATGATCCGCGATGGAACCATTTCCTAAATTAATATTGGCTGTATTCATGCCAGAAAAATATATTTACGAATATTTCTATTGCAACTTTTTTGCATTTACTACTTTAAAGTTCATCAATGCAAGAGAGAACGGTATATTCCTGCGCCGGCAAAACCGGCATACAGGTATTCTCGATCAGCAACAAGAGAGGTAAAGATCCTGTTACTGATATCTTTGCTGGTGATGACAATTTGTAAAGAAGTATGTCCAATCTACATCAACAGAAAGAAGTACCGGGATGCACTTATTACTAACGATAAACCGGAAGATAGTGCCGAATGATCTCTCCTTTCAAGGACAGACTACCTGCTGATTTCGTTATTATTTACAAGCAAATCTCAGTCAATCATGAATTTGCCTGTTTGAACAGGATTCCCGCCATTTCCAGTGACCTGGTAGATTAAAGTCTTGTGTGAGGTTATCCGGGATCTGGGAATCGTCTTACCGTCTGATCTTTTTAGAATGAGTCTTCCCTGCGTGTCAAATACTTTGATCGTATAACCGTTTTTCAGACGTCCGGGCCGGAAAAGGTCTGCAGAGGTAAACTTATCTTCCTGATGGTTTCTGGTCTTTATTGTAGAGGAACCGAAGCATTCAAAATCAACAATCGATGCATGGGTATCACGGAAAGCCTTAAGAACCGATTTACAGTTATCCCATGTTCCGTATCCGTCATTGGCATAGTAAGACCATGGCATTATACCCGCGAATCCATTCTCGTAAGCATTATTTACCATCTGCTCTACTG
>CAYPMS010000148.1:0-8364 GCA_964411655.1 uncultured Fibrobacter sp. | reverse complement strand
ATTGTGCGGGGAAGTAAATGCACAACTTACCCTCATGATTTAATCGAAGCATGAGTTGAGATAAACCTGTTATTGGAGAAAAAGTTATGATGCTGCCGGCATTTTACTCAAAAGGTAGTTTTTCAACAATAACTTTCTTAAGATCAATATCTCATATTCAAAATGATAAAAACTGATTTTGATATGATTCCCAAAGCAGATCAGCCATAGAAGTAACATTGATATAAAAAGGCAGACAGTTTTTTGCAGGCAAGTTCACTAAACCTGGTGCCGCCCGTTCGATTCGGGCTGGGGATATTTCTGTTTTAATGCTCTAACTATCTTATTGTACAAGGTGGTTAGTTTTTTTGTTTTTGGGCTTTTATCCCGGAGATCGCTTCATCGCTTTTTGCTTTTATCGTAACCCCGTTCCTGTTTGCCACAACAGTTGATCTATGCTTTGGCAATCCGGTTAATATTATCCCTGTAATAACGTATTTTAGGGTACTATTATTATCTTCCGGTAAAAATATGAAATACACATACCAGACGCAGCTTCCTATTTTCGAAAAACGTGATGAAATTATAGAAACGATCCGTACCAGCCAGGTTACGGTCATCTCTGGTGAAACCGGTTCCGGCAAAACCACTCAATTGCCTCTATTGTGTCTGGAAGCAGGCCTGGGTCAAAGGGGGATTGTTGGATGCACTCAACCACGCAGAATCGCAGCGCTCTCTTTAGCTCAATACGTCGGTTCTTGCTTTGACAGTACTTCAGAGAAAAATGTTGTTGGTTACCAAATTCGTTTTAGGGAGCAAATGAGTGCAGATACAAAGATCAAATTCATGACCGATGGTATTCTTCTGTCTGAAATATCTCACGATCCTCTTTTAAGAAAATATGATGCAATAATAATCGATGAGGCACACGAGCGTTCTGTCAATATCGATTTTCTTCTGGGGTATATGAGGGTACTACTGCCAAAACGTCCGGATTTGCGATTGATAATTTCATCTGCCACCATAGACACTGGACTTTTCTCCCGAATTTTTCATCATGCACCGGTAATTACTGTAAGTGGACGGCTCTTCCCGGTTGAAATCCGGTACAAACCGGCTATCGAATTGTGGAAAGGGCAGAGTATGGATTGTTACATCGAAGGCATTCTTAATGCTGTCCGGGAGTTGCTTGGGAATGGAGAAGAAGGTGACATACTGATTTTTCTACCCACAATTGAAGATATACTGGAGACTGTAAACCGCCTCAGGCAGGTTTGCGGAGAGGAAGTTGCCATCTTGCCGCTTCACAGTCGTATGTCTGCGGCACTTCAGCAGAACATATTCAGACCAGCCAAAGGAAGAAAAATTGTAGTCTCAACCAATATAGCAGAGACTTCCATTACAGTTCCTGGTATCCGCTTCGTCATTGATTCCGGACTTGCGCGTATGCTCTCTTATGAGCCGTCGATTGGATTTACCAGAATGCCGATAGAGCGGATCTCGAAGGCATCAGCACAGCAGCGTGCTGGTCGTTGTGGACGTGTCAGCGATGGGGTATGCATACGGCTTTACTCTGAGCAGGATTTCCTGTCCAGGCCAAATTTTACTACACCTGAAATCAGAAGGACCAATCTTGCTGGTGTGATTTTAAAAATGCTTTCATTAGGCCTTGGGGATGCTTCCAGATTTCCATTTCCTCAGCAATCTTCTCGAAAAGCGTTTTCCGATGGTTATTGTCAACTGCAGGATTTGGGTGCAACCGACCAAAGGAACCAGCTTACTGCGCTTGGCAAACGGATGGCCAGACTGCCTTTGGATCCGCCTGTCGCACGTATGCTGATGTATGCCTGTGACAATGGTGCTCTTCCTGAAGTCTTGATTATTGCAGCGGCCCTTTCTGTTGATGATCCCTGGGGGTATCGGGAGCAAAGACCTGCACATTTCAGACACCCTGATTCTGATTTTATGAGTTTCGTTTCACTGTGGAAAGCTTTTCATGGGGATCTGAACAGAAAACGATTTACCAGAAAAGAGCTGGATAAATTCTGTGAAAAATACAACCTTCTCCCATTACGAATGAGGGAATGGTTTGATGCGCACAGGCAGTTGGAGTTGATCTGCCGCTCTATTTCTGCAAGATCTTTTAAGAAAAAAAATCAGGCTGCCTATGATACCATTCATAAGAGCCTTCTTGCCGGGCTTATGCACGGAATAGCTCACAGAGTTGATAAAGGGCTTTACAAAGGTATTCAATCGGGAGAGATCTGCCCGTTTCCTTCATCTGTGCTGTTTGCCAAAGATGCATCCTGGGTGCTTTTCCATGAAATAGTACAAACCAGTAAAGTATATGGAAGAATGGCTGCGATTGTAAAACCTCAGTGGATAGAGGAGCTTTTCAAGTCACAATGCAGATACAGTTGGCAAGATCCATGGTTTGATCAGCAGTCTGGTACTGTTCTGGCTTATGAGGAGGTCACATTTCATGGGCTCAATCTGGTCAAAAACAGAATCATAGATCTTTCCAAAAAAGATCCCGGCCTGGCTCATGAAATTTTTATCAGGGAAGCTCTGGTTAAGGAGTTGGTTGGAGAAAGATTCCGTTTTATCAGAAAAAACAGAGAGACACGTGAAAATATCCATAAGACTGAACAGAAATTGCGCACCAGACTCTTTTGCGGCGAACAGATTTTGGCGGATCTTTATGAGCAGCAATTGCCGCAGGTGTCCTGTGTAAGAGATTTGGTAAGAAAAATTAAGGTTATGGGGGGAGATTCTTTTCTTATCTTTAAAAAAGATGATCTGATTAATGAACACCCCGGTACTCTGAATGAATATGAGTTTCCCGATGAAATAGAGATATGCAACCAGAACATCCAGGTACTTTACAGCTATGCACCGGGGAATGAAAATGATGGCATATCCATGAAAGTTCCGGAAAGAATTTTCAGAATAGTACCACTTTTTTACTGGGAATGGTTCCTTCCGGTATTTGTAAAAGAACGGATCAGGTATTGTCTGGAAATGCTGAAAAGCAGATTTCCGGAAAAATTGGCTGATTCAGATGTTGCATTCAGTAAGTTGTCAGAAGAACTTTTAATATGTACTGGCCCTTTTTCAGATGCATTAAGTCGTGCTCTTCGAACTCATTTTGATATCTCAATCAGCTCCGATGAAATTTCTTCCTGCATACCAGATTTTCTGTGGCCGCGTATACTTGTTCAGAATGAGAAAGGGGTAATCGTTACTTCCTTTCGTGCATGCAGGGATATCGATGCACGAAAATCAAATAGATCAAATGGTATCAGGTCGGTGGAATGGAGTTACTACTGTGAGCATATAGAAATGGAATTTGCTGATCGATGGGAGAATGTAAGGCTTTTGAAACCGGTTCCCCTCAAATGTTCAAAACAGAGTATTCCGGTTGCCGGATATCCGGCTTTTCATCCTGAGCATGATTCGATCTGGGTTCGTGTATTTTTCTCCTACGATATTGCTCTGAAAAGTCACATAGCATGCATTCGTAAGATGGCTGAACAGAAAATTGCTGAATCACTGGCCTGGGAGCTGGAATCCTTCAGATTACCTGATGCACTGAATCGTTCACTGGTTGAAATGCTTGACATACCAACACCAGAGAAACTTGCAGAGCGGATTTTCCTGGATATTGTGCTGGATTTGCACAATGATATCCCATGTGACCGATTATCATTCAGCAGATATTTACAGACTGCTGCAACTCGGATTCCTGTCGCAGGAAGTGAAGTAGTCGGTTTGTTTGAGAAAATTCTGGCCGGATTCTGCAGTTGTCATAACCTGCTCAAGAAGCGTCTGGAACGTCATGGGGCTATAACCAGTAATGCAATTCGTGAAGAACTGATTCAGGCAATCGCCTCTTATCGAAAGATACTTCTTTCCGAATCGGTTCCGGTGGAGTTGGTTCAGTTGTTACCGAAATGTCTCAACGGCTTGATTCGCCGCATAGATATGGGATTTCTCGAGCCCCGCAAGTATAAAGAGCGAAATGAAATTATCGGGCAATTCGATGCGCAACTTTGCAATTTGTTCTCAGAGATGAACTGGAACTCTGAGATAGCGATTTGGAGAAAACGTTACCTTCTGGAAAAAGAGATTATTCAGCAGTTCTCTGGCCCTGTTCCGGTGAGATGTCAAATACCTGAAATTTGTTTGTGATTTTTTAAAAAAAGTTGCAGGTTAATAAGCACTTGTATCTTTATCTTGTGATTTTTTAAATTCCATTATCGGTACAATAACCCTGAAAACACCAACCGGTGATCAATAGTGAACCGGGAGGTTAACGTAAATAAGTAATAGTTCTCACCGATTTATCGACTGGTGAGTAGATCAATAAGACTTAAGCGACAATGACCTGCTGTGGTTAAAGGTAATAGAAGGGATCGATAAATAATGTCAATGATGCAAATCTTTGGGCAACTGCTTCCTCTTCTGGTGTTTATCATAGTTGATTCAGTATGCAAAAATATCAAGTTTTCAATATTATCTGCTATCTTTTTTGCTGCAGGCCAACTATCATTCTATTACATTAAGACAGGTAAATTCGACTGGTTTGTTCTTGTAGATGTTGCTCTCATAGCTGCTTTGGGCACTATTTCCATCATTTCAAAAAATGAGATGTTCTTTAAAGTGAAACCGGCAATAATCGAAGGTGCAACTGTTGTTATTATGCTTGTTATGTTTTTTTTGCCGGATAGTATTCTGCTAAATTACTTTGGACGAATGATGCCCAAGGGTATGGTGCTAAACCCGGCGGCTGTAGGTTTAATGAAAACCATGCTTTTGTGGATGTGTGCATATATAGTAATTCATATTGGTGCAGTTCTATATACCGCGTTTTTCTGTTCCCGCAGAATGTGGGCGATAGTCTCAGGCCCTGGGTTCTACCTTCTTTTTATACCGATAATGATCGGATTGTTCATTAAAAAGGCAAAAAGTCGCAAATAGAGGCAGGCAGACTTATCTCTACCCTGATATGGGGAAGTCCTGAATAACTTCACTCAAAAGCGAAAATCCCATCTTTTGCAATCTATCCGTTGTCCTTTTTTCTGATCCATGATAAAATTAGACCATTCTGTTTTATTGGATAAAGGATAATGAATATCAATAACAACATTTTTTTTAAGGTTGTAATTATTACAATAGTCTGCAATTTTATTGTTGAGGCTGAAAAAAACAGGGCATATTCTTTACCTTTGCCGCTGATAACAACATCATTCAGAGACAGTTTAATAGAAGAGGTGTTTGTTTCTTTTGGGGATTCACACGAAGGGTGGGCTATTGCCCCGGGTAATGACAGGTATGTTAAAGATGACAGAAAGGTTCGGCTCGATCATACATATCGGGAATCGGTTACTCAAACCAGACTGTTAAGTAATTTTGAAGCATCACTGTTAAACAGGGTATGTGAATCATTTTCAGAAACTCTGGAAATTTTTGAAAAAGATTTGAATTCTTCCAGGTGGGGGCGTTGTCTTTATTTAGACTACTGGATGCCGGTGTTTATCAGAAATTTCTATTATCTGTTCAGTGTGGCCCGTAATAGTGACGACCTTCTTCCAAGGGTGATCTGTGTGGCGGATTCACTTTACGATACCAGTCCCAATTCATCAATTAGTGAAATGCGAATCGCCTACTGGAAAAAAAATCCCGATCACGTGTTAAAACTGCGTATTGCCATAAAGGAACTCATTTTCCAGATAAAATTGTGGCAGCAAAAGGAGCTGGCAAACCCACAGAGAGATGTACTGTCGGATCATTCAAAAGAATTTATCCAGGCTTTAGAGCTTTTCACCAGGCTCTACTTTAATATGCCGGCTTCCAGTAAATCTGCTTTGAAGCAATGATCCTGCATAATTAAAAGTACATTTTTTACAATCTGCTGCGGTTTTGAAATGAAAGTTATATTGAAAGAAATCTGCTTTTAAGCTCATTCCACCTGAGAGCCTCTGATTTTTGCGGAGAATCGGTGATCTGGATAAAAGGCATGCCTGCATTGCGTGCCGCCTGCCCATCTGTATCGTCTCTGTCTCCGATTACCAGGATCTTTTCCGGGGGGATATTCCATTGATCTGCAATGTCCAGAAACGGCTGAGAGCAGGGTTTCAGTGCACCTGAAGCTTCTGAAGAGGTAGTGATATCAAAAAGAGATGGATTGATCTGTAATCGTTCCAATCTTTTGGAAACATGATCATAATCTGAGAGTACTCCCAGTTTGAGTCCGTTTTTTCGCAGTGAAACCAATGTTTTTTCGATTTCAGGCCGGGAGTTCTTCAGAAAAGGCATTATGGAAATAAATGCAGGATAAAAGGAATTCAGAATCCAGTTATAGATCTCTTCCGGGCTGCATTTTTCTTTTTTAGAGACTGCCAGTGCAATGGAGTTGAGGAGGTTTTCCCGTGAGCCCATCTGAATGCCGGCAAAGCGTCCCCGCTCTTTAAGAAAGCGGGGTAGTCTGACAAGGTGGGGAACTAATTTACAAGCTAATAAAGGTCGCATATACCAGCGCATCTGGTACAGGGTTCCATCCAGGTCGAATATGATGCCTTTTATATTATGCATTGACTGCATGTAGTTTTTCCCCGGTACAGCTTTTAACCGCCTGATAAATGTTGTCAAACAGTGTATCCAGCATGTCAAATGGGGTGGCGGAGAAAGCGATTCGCAGGACCGGACCAAGAGCGATAAGCCCTGTGTCATGCTTTTCCAGGAGCTCTTTACGAACCACCTCAGTATCACCCTTTACCAGTTTGATGCACATAAAATAACCAGAATTAAAGGGCAGGGGATAGAAATATTCATTATACTCCGGGTGATTTCTGAAGATGTCACGGATTTTCTGGTATCTTCTTTTCAGTATGTTTGCTTTCTGCAGTTTTTCTTCATTATAGGTGCTGCTGTTGTAAACAGAAATCAGCAGTGTCTGACCAATATTGGAAGAGTTGGAGATATTTCCACGAATAGCTCCGGCAAGTTTCGCCTCCAAAGCTTTGTACATTGCAGGAGAGTTCAGTGCAGTACCAAAAGTTGTAAAGCCGACTCTGAATCCCCAGACGTAATCCTCTTTTGTAGGTCCGTCAAATTTGACTGCAAGGATTCTCTCGTGTGCATCTGTCAGCAGGCTGAAAATAGATTCCTGCATGATTCCCTCTTCATAGACCAGACCAAAATAGGCGTCATCGATAAACACCAGGATATTGTTACCTGCCTCTGCTGCTTCAACCAGAATGTTTTTAATCTGCAGAGCTTCATCGCAGGTTACGGTATAACCGGTGGGATTATTGGGAAAATTTAAAATAACGACCTTTTTCCCTTTGGAAGAATTCATAAGTTTCGCTCTCAGACCTTCCACATTGAATCTGCTGTTGTCAATAAAGGTGGGAAAAGTGTCAAATTTTGCTCCGAAAGCATGACAGAAAATCAGATCATAATTTTCCCAGTACAGATCCGGAGTGATAATTACATCATTATCGTTTATAAAGAGATAGCCTGCCATGGAAAGACCATGAGTCAGGGCACTGGATACTACCGGAGAACTGAAATGCTTACCTGCAAGGGAGGGATTTTTTTTGATCATAAACTCCTCCCAGGTTTTGCGGATTTCCGGCCGGCCATAACTGGGTGCGTAAGAGAAACCTTCTTTACTTTTTAGATTAAGAAGGGAATTAAATGAGTCTAGCACCATTGGTGAACCATTGTCTTCAAGTGCAGTACCGATTGTGGCATTGATCTTTTTGCCTTTGGCCTGTTCTGTTTGTGACAAGATTCCCTTTTTTGGGAAAAAAATAGCTTTGCCTTTGTCTGATAATAAATCATAAACGAAAGGATTGGTGGAACGAATAGCTTCATTTAGTTCCTGGGCTTGCAGATCAAGAGGCATGCAATAACTCCTGGTGGAATGTTTCCGTTTATTGACTTCTCACAAAAACAGCCAAAAGAACCGTTGAAACGGTTTCTTTCGGCTGTTATTATGAGGTAATGTATAATGTCATTTCAAAACCTGAAAATATAAAAAACTATAATAATCCGGTCAATAAGAGAATCAAATATTCTATTGTCCTTATCAGGATTCACGAGCAAAGATCATGCTTTTTTTAGGCTTACAAAAATTGAAAAACTGAAACAGGCAAACCGATCCTGATCCTGTTACTCATCCATTGTTCGACTTTCGATTATCTTTTATTTTTGGATAACCGTAATACTTTTTAATCACATCTCTTTAATTTTGCTGATAAGGTATTCTCGGATTTTTTTTAATCACCTGCAATATTTTTGAGATATTGCAGAATTCAAAAGCTAACTGTCACCATTAATTCTGCAAACTATCTTAGAAGGGTTAATGATTAAAATGGG
>CAYPMS010000147.1:2940-8371 GCA_964411655.1 uncultured Fibrobacter sp. | reverse complement strand
TTCTGTTTTCATCAGGTGATTGCATCAGTTGATCCAGTTTACGGTAGAACTCTTCCCCCGCAATATTATCACCGAAAATTTCCAGTTGTATGGGATTAGTAATCCAGAAATCGCGTGCTTCACCAGGTATCGATAACACAGTTTCATCGAGTGTCGTCACCAATGCATATTTTACCTGTTCGATCATTTCAGGTGAAAAGCCAGCTCTCAGGCAGTTTTTGTGAAACTGGCTGATATAATAGTTCACCAGTTTCCTCAATGCTGCAGTTTCTCCAAGATCAGTCGTCTCACGCATCTTGATTATTATTAGCAGAAGATCGGTGCACAAGTTGCTCAAGCTCTGCTCTTTTATTTGACTATCAGAGAGGTTCAATTCCAGTGTCTGTGTTATGATTGTCTTTGAAAAGTCATTCATTTAATTATCCGTTTCTGTTAATGCCATCATCTCCATCTTTAGTCCAGGAATTTTATTGGGGAAATACATGGCCATGGTTCCAGTGGTTTTTATCATCTCCCAGTGAGTGCTGTTTTTGCTCAGCGCAAAATAGGAATAACCCGGTTTTGATGAGAGTTTTGGAGGAGGAGAGCTCACATACATGAGCGGCAATCCTGGCATTGCCGATTGGATCAGTATATCGAGCTGATTTCTGGAAGCGATCTTTATTCTGGGCAGGGAAAAGGTGATCAGCTCTTTTTCTGGGATATCGGCACTTAAGCCAATAAAAAAAGAAGCAGATTGAAGAAGCTTCAGGTTGTTGATAGTAAAGAGGTAAGTGGCTGGACTGATCTCAGAAAAGGGTACCTGGACACATCCGGCCGAAATGTCGGTTTCCAGAATGTCACGGATACTGTCAAAAATGACAGTGAATACTTTTTCCATAGAACCATGCTCATAGGCCGGCAGTTCAGTGACATTGATATTACAGGAAAAAGTGGTGAGAGCACCTGCAAGCTGGATCAGGACCAGATAAAGCTCGTATGGATGTACCTTTGAGGAAGTAAAGAAACTGTTAATAACAGGGATACTGGTGTTTATGGTTTTTAGAAGTGCCATTGAAGTCATCTCGGAAGGGGGAAATTCTGCAAGGCCGCTCTTAAGATGTTTGCGGTTTTGAGAGAGAAAACTGCTTTTGGCTATTAGTAACTCTAAAAGGGAACTGAGCCGGTTATAGAGAGTCTCTGAGATATCTATACTTAATAATGGAGGGATAAAATCTTTATCCAGAACTACTTGCCCGTTAATTGTTCGAGTCAGCCGGGCCAGCGGAAGAGTGGTGAAATTATCAAGTGCTTCTCCTTCAAACAGTATGCAGTAATTTGCTTTTGCCAGTTCTATCTCCTTGTTTTGTTCTCCGGATACTTCATCGCTGATACTCTGTCTGCTGCTTATATAACGTACCGGAAAAGAGGAAGTTCTGGATTCCTGGACTGATGCCTGCCCGGGCATTATTAAAGGAAGAGCCAGGTAGACCATCAGTGACTTTTGCTTGTAGGAAAGAAAATCGGAGAAGTTTCTGGCTAAAGGAACGGGACCGGTCTCAGGAATCGAGAAGAAGGTACCGTCTGGAAATATTCCACTGGCATGCTGGAGAGATAATGTTTTGTTGGCCAGAGCATCCTGAATTATTTTAAACTTTAACAAGCCGTAATAATACCGGTTATATGCAGAGAATTGAGATTGCATGGTACCGAAGAAAAAACGCTCCATTTGCTGAAAATGTTGCGGCTGAAGAAAAAGACCTTCTTTCCATATTACCTTATCTTTTGAGAACATTCTGTTTTCTCCCGTTTTCCTGGTTTTCCTGGTTCAAAAAAAGTGTGAACGGATAAAAGAGTCAGTAGAAATTTCTGAAATCTAAATAGGAAAAATCGGTATTTTCGGGGATTTTCAAGGACGATTCGAAGTAAACAAAAAAGTAAAGATTTTAAAAAATCTGGGCAAGAAGATGCTTCGTCCGGTTCCCCTGCTTTGCGAGATTCTTGAAATAACAATCTGAAATATATTGTTTGCACCTGAAAAAAGCCATTGGTCATCCAAAAAATCCTGAAAAATGAGGCTAAAACCAGGCCTTCAAGGGTTTTTAAAAAATCAGTCGCAGACCTTTATACACAATAATGATTGGGGCACATATGAAACTGTTTCGGTTAGTGATGCTCTTTTTTTGCATTCTGTTTGATTACTCGCAGATACTGGCTTCAAAGGATGGTCTGATTACAATAATAACCGAACCAACTGGAGTGGAAGTGTGGTTGGGTAACCGCTTCATCGGAAATACCCCTATAAAAGAGAAACTAATCGCTCCCGGTAAGTATGAAATCCGCTTGATCGACCCGATTCAGAAGATCACTGCTATAGAAGAGGTTCATGTGGATGAGGGAAGAACTGCGGTTGTCGAGAAAAAAATGATCCCCAAATATGGAAACCTGATGGTAAAAAGCATACCCGAAAATGCAACCGTGTATCTTACGGTTCCGCTGGGCAAAACACCTCTTTACAATGAGTTTGTAATCCCTGGAAAATACCATCTGGAAATCCGACATCCTGACAGCCTGTATAAAAACTCAGAAAGGCAGGTTATTGTCAGTGAAGGAGAAACGGTGGAGCTTATTGACACCTTGATTATGAAAAAAAGAAAAATTTTTGATAAAAAGGCACTTGTCAGGATTGGGTTGGGAGCTGGTGCTGCTGCTGCCTTTATCTGTGCGATATTGGAAAACGGTCATAATCATCGGTATAAAGGCAGTGGACGATTGGACGAAGCGCATACTGCAAGGGTTAGAAGAAACTTGGGAATAATTGGTGGGGGAGTTTGCGTCGTGGCGTTTGAAATATTGGCTTTCTTTTAAGTGGGGTGGGAATAAAACGCAGAGAATGCCGAGCTGAAACCTTCTGCGATCTCAAAGAACTCTGCGTTTTAAAGTCCCCTTTGATGGATTCATTCAGGCAGGTAAATTTAACAAACAATAATAAGACAGGATATTACTGATTATGAGCAAAGATACAGCAAATATCAGGTTATCAGGTGGTAAAAGGACGACAAGAACACTTGATGAAAAATTGGTAGGTAGTTCTTCTCTGCCTTATTTACCGGTATTGAACATTTCAACTGTGGGTGGCAGGAATTCACTGCTGGAATTCTCCTTACATGGGGAAATAGGAGAGCTGGCTTTCCCTGATGGTAATGAAGCGGTTCCGATGGGTAGTGGTACAGTTTGCGGATTGATAGGGCAGGGAGGAATGGCAAGGGTTTACCGGATATGGAATGAGAAGATGGAGGTTTACAGGGCTGTCAAGGTTTATTATCTCAGTGGAAGAGCCGAGTTGAAAAAACGTTTTGAAACTGAAATAAAGATCTCTGCAAAGCTTAGTCATCCTAACATCGTTCAGATCCATTCGACCGGTGAATGGAACGGGTATCCGTATATCGAGATGGAACTGGTGGAAGGAGTGTCGCTGGAGAAACTGATAGGTCAACATGGAAAAATCCCGTTTGAAACAGTTACCGGAATTGGAATTCAGATAGCCGATGCGCTCTGTTATGCTCATAATCTGGAAATAGTGCTTTACGGGAAAAACTACAGGGGCATTATTCATCGTGATCTTAAACCCGGCAATATTATGATAAGTGAAAACGGCACTGTAAAACTGCTTGATTTTGGAATCGCCAGGCCTGCAGAAGTAGGACTTCACACAGTATCCGGCAACATCGTGGGCACGCTTCCATATCTTTCCCCTGAACAGATCGATAATCTGGAAATCGATCAGAGAAGTGATCTCTATTCATTGGGCACCATTCTTTATGAAGCATTAACCGGTGAAAAAGCTTTTCCGCAGGAAACGATTACTGCACTGATGAGAATGAAATCGATCGGGCAATACAGAGAATTCGAATCATTCTCCTGCAATGTCCCGGTTCAACTGTCAGAAATAATTAAAAAATGTCTCGATGAAAATAAGGAAAAACGTTTCGGATCTTCGATGGAGCTGAAAAACGCACTGTTGGGTTTTTTGAGAAGCAGCCAGGACCGGTCTCCTTCAATGATTGTAGAGAATTACCTTTGTAATCGGGAGATGGCTGGTGAGAGGGGAAATGTTATCAGAAAGATGAAGTTTATGTCAGGTTCATTGATAGGAATCGGGTTGGTGATATTTTTAATATTTCAGTTTTTGACGGATAAAGAACCAGGGGTAAAAAAATTTAACTTCATTAGTGATTCGACAGTTATTTCGGTTTCGGGTGTTGTGGATTCGGTCAGGAAAAAGATGAATGAGGCAGAGTCGGTTTACCGTAAAAGAGATGATAATGATAATCAGAAAGGAGCAGTAAAGCGGGCTAAAACAGTTTCCATGACCGGATTATCACCGCAGAACCAGATAGCACATTTAAAGGAAAAATATAGAAGTGATAACCTGTATCAGATCGGTGACTCAGCATGTAAAGCATCGAGGTTTAACGAGGCAATAATTGCTTTAAAGAGTATACCACCTGAAGATATTGACTATAACAACGGAATGATTTTGTTGGCGAATGCATATCTGGAAAAAGATAGTCTGGAGAAAGCTAAAAAGATTTCTGAATCGATCAACAGTCTGGATGCTTATTTCTGCACAGTGATGGGGAAAATCGAGTATGCGAATAAAAACGAGATAAAAGCGTTGGAAATTTTCCAGTTGGCACTTACCAGGGCAAGCAGGATACGACCTGCCAAGGTTGTGCGTAGTGAATCGTTGTATTATGCTGCACTTATTTACGATAACTGGTACCGGGCAAATCCCAGTCCGGAGAACCGGAGGTTTGCTTTGATTTCGTGGGAAAAACTGCAGAGAGTGCACAGCCCGGGAGAGCAGCGGTATAATTTGGCACTGCAGAAGATTGCTGGATATGAGGAGAAATAGAGGAATAACGAATATCGGTTTACCTGGCAATGAGCCTGCTAAAGAAAAACAAGGAGGTTTTCCGGAGTAAGATTTAATGGATAATGGTAAAATGTGCGCATTGTATCATTACTGGTTTACAAGGATCACTTACAAATGGTTGAACGAATTAAAGTCGATCTTAATCGGATCAAGGCATGAAAGTAAACCCGAAGATTAAATAAAGAGATGTATTGGGAAAGCTGCTTGTACGGTTCTGTGTGGGTTTGGGCAGGTAACAGCCTGTTGTACTCAACAAAAAAATATTCAAATTTATAAAATGTTACATCTTTATAGTCAAAATTTAATTTTATCGATTCTCTTAATTATCCTGTTTTGAATTTCTATAAAATTACTTGGATATACTTTATTTATTTTTTTCTCTTTCACTTCGATATTCATTCTTTCTCATTCCTGTTCGCTATTTAATAACCAAGGGAGGCCAAATGTCATCCATTGCTGCTGCAAACGAATCTCAGTACTATTTTATAACTGCAAAGCATGAAAAAAACACCT
>CAYPMS010000147.1:0-2840 GCA_964411655.1 uncultured Fibrobacter sp. | reverse complement strand
GCTGCAAACGAATCTCAGTACTATTTTATAACTGCAAAGCATGAAAAAAACACCTTTGATGTCATCGAATTTAACGGAAAAGAAGCAGTCTCCTTCCCTTACGAGTTCAATATCTATTTAGTCTCTGACAATAGCGACATAAGACCCGATACAGTATTGGGCCAGTCTGCCACTCTCTTTATTTATAGAAACGGGCAATATTACCCATATTCTGGCATCATTGTCGAATTCGAATTTCTTGATGGTGACTCCGAAAAATGTTCTTATAGAGCAATGCTTGCAGCTTCGCTTTGGATTACACGTCTAAATTTTAGAAGCAGAATATTTCAAAACATGACCATCTCCGAAATAATTCAAAAAACACTTAGAGAAGCAAATATAGGCAATTTCAATATATCAGTTTCTTCCGGGACAAGGCACGAATATATCGTTCAATACCAGGAAACGGATCTGAATTTTATCTCCAGGCTTATGGAAGGATCTGGGTTATTTTACTATTTTAGGGAGCCGCCAGTAAGTGAAGATAAGATGAAGCTCGGTGTATCGCGTGAGCAGCTTATCATAACCGATAATCCGAAGTTCGATAATATCGAGGAGCCATCGGCGATAATTTACCGGCCAAACGATGGCATGGCGAAGATGAGCGGTCCGGAAAGATTTGAATCGGTAAATAATATCCGGTTTTCAAAGAGTGTTATCCAATCCGAAGTCGTGGTAAAGGCATATAACTACCGGTGTCCTGAAGTGACTATTGCGGGTAAACAACCGGTCAGTACCGGCAATTATGGTACTTATTATGAATATGGCGGGAGTTATAAAACCATAGATGATGCGCAAAAAGGAGCTCAGTTGATTTGTAAACGGTTGCAGACCAGGCAGAATAAAATCAGTGGAGCCGGGGATTGCCGGGGATTTCGTGCAGGTTACAGTTTCGAATTACAGGGGCACAAGATCGCCAGATTATGTATTCCATATATTATAACAGAGGTGATTCATTCTGGGGGGTGCGTAGACAAAACATATCAGAACCAGTTCAGGGCAATACCAGCAGAGAATGCTGCCAATTTCGCGCCGGAAAAAAGTGCCAGAGATCCAAAAGTAAATGGAGTACTATCTGCGCATATCGAGGGAAATGGTGATTCTTATGCTACAATCGATGACAAGGGGCGATATCGGGTCCGATTACCTTTCGATCTGAGTTCAAATGATAACGTTTGCAATGGTTCAAAACAGATAAGACTTGCGCAGCCATACTGTGGTTCGCAATATGGTTTTCATTTCCCGTCTCATCAGGGCACAGAGATGGTTCTTGCCTGTGTTGATGGCGATCCGAACAAACCGGTGGGGATTGGTACGGTGCCAAACGCTAATACGATCAGTCCGGTGGTTGCGGTTAACAAGCATGAGAATATGATTAAAACAGCAGGTGGTAATGTTCTGGCTATGGATGATACGGAAGAGAAGCAGAAGATCCGGTTAACCACAAAAGGGCTCAATGGATTGGAAATGAACGATGAGAAAAAACAGGTCGTGCTTACATCGACTGATTTAAACCAGCTTATTCTTGATGATGAAAATTGTAAAGTTATTATAAAAGGAAGTTCTCATACGGTTGCTATGAATTATGCAGAAGGTGAAAAGTCTATAGAGATAATATCTGGTGAAGGGCACATTATCAAGATCGATGACAAGAAAAAGAATATTGCTATTAAAACTGCTGGTGGTAATCAGATTGAGATGGATGATAATGGGAAGAAAGTGGTTATAGCGGATAGTAAGGGTAAAAACTCAGTTACCATCGATCAGAACAATGGTGTAATAATTTCTGGTGAGAAAGTTACGATTGATGCTTCAAAGGAGATAGAGTTGTCTGGGGCGAATATAAAAATCAATTCCAATAAGGGAGATGTTGATCTGACCGCATCGGGGGACCTCAAATTGAAAGGAACCAACATCAACCAGAAGGGAAACGCCGGGGTGAAAATAGAGGCGGTAAAGTTTGAGGCTAAGGGAACGATGAGCACCAATATCGTTGGCTCGATGATGGAGATGAGCGCAGATGCTTCTGTTAAGATAAAAGGAAATGGAATGGTTGAGGTGAATGGGGGAGGAATGACGACGGTTAAGGGTGGAGTTGTGATGATTAATTAGGTGATGTGGAAGTGTGTGTCACTTAGTCATTTGGACGAGTCTTTCGAGGAGAAATCTTTTCATCACTCTTTTCTGATACATATGTTTATTCAAAAAATTCCTGAATCATAGCCAGAAAGATTTCTCAATTCGTTCGAAAGGGCTCCTGCATCCTTTCACAATGTCTAAATGAGATAACATTAAATACATCGCTCGTAACGTAAGGAATTTCACGTTTCGCTATTGTATTCGCATCTGATATTGACCATCGCAATCATATTCTGTCTTTTGCCTGCACCGGGCGTTGCCTGGTGCTAAACTATTGTGATTTTTCAGAACTGGTAAGTGTTGGTTAAGAGATATCATCTACAATTCCGGTTCCTATTATATGCTACTACTGTTAAGGAGAGGATCGATAAATATTTCTGCTCTATTTAATTCGATATCCAACATTTTTTCGTGCATTTCTCCTGTCTCCCATTTAGTTTATAAGAACAGTCTTTTCCCAAATGTTTATCTGTTCCCATGGCCCATAGTAATCCCTTAAAAAGGAGCACCCCAAAATATGACAAAACCATGGCATGATATAAACATTCCCAGACACCTTTCCTCTCAGAATAAAGACTTCTGTGGTTCAAAAGTAATCTTTACTGGTGTTGATGAAGAATACCTGCCCGAAAGAAAACCCACGTCAGTGGAATACAGAATTA
>CAYPMS010000146.1:0-8463 GCA_964411655.1 uncultured Fibrobacter sp. | reverse complement strand
ATTTTATTAGCTTTTCGATTGACATTAATCAAACTTAACCGGACACTACTGAAACAAAACAATAAAATAGAAATATTGTTGACATAAATAAATATGATGATTTGATTATATAAAACTGAATCCGATGTGTTTGCATAGGGATAAACTTCGAAGGAAATTCAGGGTGAACTTTAGTGAACCTCTTACGAAAACCGTTTGTTATTGGGATTCGCCTCAATAACTGGCTATGTTATATGTCCCCCACCCGGCTAATACGAATATAAAAGCCGGTACTGGGCTCCCGGGGTTCTTCCCCCCTTTCTTTGGCCCTGGAAAGAAAGGGGGCCATCGGAGACATCTGGTTGTGAAATCTATCAGGTTTATTGTTCTTTTGAGGCGACGCGGAATCTTAAATGAAATGTCCTGTCGCCCAAAACTTGGAAAATGACTGGTAAAGAGAGAAAGCACTTCGCAAAAAAGTCTTTGGCCATTTCAGAACTTCTTTCTTTATTAGAATGTGAGAGGCCATTACGACTTGGTGGAGTTGCATTACGAATTGTTGAAAGAGCTCCGGAATGATGTTTTAGTGTATCACAGACAACGTTAAGACTCAAGGCATGTGTAAGATGTGCAAAAATCATTGAAACTGTAATGGCTCCATGGTGAAAAAGTTCGTGCTTTTTCCTTTACACCGTACTTTTTAGTTAATCTGGCTACAAGATAGCTGGAATATTTTCAATGACCTGTTTCAATAATATAAATTTATGTCTGGCTGGTTTCATTGTGACTATCCTGTTTATTTGTCTGTCAGACTTTAAACATGTCACATGACCAGCTTTTATGTCAACTTTTTTGAAATCCTATAGGATGGTAGTGAAATTTATTGGGGTTATTAAACCAGACTTAATATCAGCTAATCTCTTTTTCAGCTTTAATAACCGTATCCTTCGGTGAAACCTTATACCAGGCATTAATGATAACCCCGTTTTCATTCACCAGAAAACTGGAGCGGATTATCCCCATATATTTTTTCCCATACATGTTTTTCTCTGCCCACACGCCATAGGCCTGAGCTGTCTTATGCTCCGGATCCGACAGCAGCGGAAAATCCAGATTATATTTGCTGTCAAACTCCAGCTGTTTTTCCGGAAGATCCGGGCTTATCCCAAGTACATTTATCCCTTTAACATTTAATGACGGTTTTGCGTCCCTTACCGAACAGGCTTGAGCAGTGCAGCCTGAAGTAAGTGCTTTAGGATAGAAATAGATCAGTACCTTATGGCCTCTATAACTACTCAATCTCACCTTTCTGCCGTTCTGATTGGTAAGTTCAAAATCCGGTGCAACCGATCCTTTTTTCAATTTTTCCATTTTTTCTCTCCAACAATTTTGTGTTATGCATATAAAATTAATATTCCGATTCACTTTTCATAACTGTCTTAAAATCAATTTCAACTTTATTAATTATGTTAACATCAATATTCCTTGTTCCTTTTTCATGGTTCAGTGGTCCAATATCACAGGCAGGTTCAAAGGTGTTTGTCAGTAAACCCCGCTAAAAGCGTTTCCTTTTTAAGTGGGAATTAAAGGAGCCGGCCAAATTAGTTGAGGTTCAGTAATTCAGAAATTGAGCAAGCTTGAAAGTGTTTTTTTTTAAGGAAACTCTTCGCTGCACTGACCCCCCCCTTTAAAGGGGGGAGTGGATTCACCAGCATTTCTGTGCCGATTTGTATTGCTTATCCTTCTTTAACGCCCATTCATTAAGTTTGGGGCTGAGATTGCACAGTTTGTTTCCGATGAAATCGATATAGGTCAACTTTTTCATATTGATTATACCTTCAGGAAGCGTAGTCAAACGATTATCCTTGAGATACAACTCCTCCAGAGAAGTCATTGCTGTAATTCCATCAGGGAGCGATTCCAGCTTGTTTCCCCATAGTCTAAGATATTTAACATTAACCAGCTTGCTTATGGTAGATGGAACAGAGGTCAGACGATTATGGCGCAGATCAAGATCGACCAAATTAACAAGTGATCCAATCTCTTCTGGCAAGGATTCCAGACGGTTACTCGAGGCATTGATTTTTTGCAGATTTACACAATTGCCAATCTCCGGAGGAATTTTGGAGATTATATTCCCAGAACAATCAAAACTGCGAAGATAAGTCAATTTTCCGATATCTGCAGGAATCTTGCTGATTCCATCCTGACTTACATCTCTGTTGGAGAGATTGAGTGCTACCACGTTGCCATCTTCAAAGGTAGCTACATCCTGAATGCCAAGATTAGTGATTCCGCACTGATCAAGAATAGACTTGACCACGCTCTTCTGATCAACCGGTGCGCTGACTGAACTGACAGAATCGGTCTGCTCCTGCTGTGCAAAACTCAATCCTGCCAGAAAACCGATCAGAAAAACTGAAACGTTTTTCATAAAACCCTCCTATAATGTAAAAAAAATACCAGCAACATAAAAAAAGTATATAAGGGAGCCTAACCTATCAAGGTATAATTGTGGTATCAGGGGCGCTCAAGCCTTTCTACCTCCAACGTTGCCACCCCAAACTCACTGTCTACAACCCCGCTTATTACAAAAGCCGCATGGTATTGAAGCATCGCAGCGTATCTGGAATAAACCTGAGGGAAAAAAACGGTTTCTATCAATCCGGTCTCATCTTCGAAAGTGACAAATTCCATAGTGGTGCCAAGCTTTGTGGAAACCGTTTTGGCAGTAATGCACCAGCCCGCAATTACCACCCTTTTTCCTACCCAATTATCGATATCCCTGGCCTTGACAGTGATTTTTCTGGAAAATTTTACCAGTGTGATCGGATGGCAGACTGTCAGAAAACCAAGAGTTTTGTATTGGTATTGAAGAAACTGGGCTGGTGAAAGGTTTTTTAGCTGCGGAACCGATTCTGAGGCACTGCTGCGGAAAAAACGGCGCATCTGCCAGAAAAGCTGCGGACGGGCAAAACCTGAGGCAAAACAGTCGCACGCACCAGCCATAATAAGCTTTTCAGCATCGGATTCCGAAACACCACTCCTTGACAAAAAATCATCCATACTGCAAAACGTTCCTCCTTTTGACCGCTCCTGCACGATCCTTTGTTGCGCATTGTTACTGAGCCCCTTTATCTGACAAAAGCCAACAACAATGCTGTTTTTACTGGAGAAATAACGGTAATTGCTTTTATTAACATCGGGAGGAATTATCCTGATCCCCATCCGCATGGCCTCACTGATATAGGCCTGGGTCGAATAATAACCACCGTAATTGGATAACACCGCAGCCATAAAGGCAGCACCAAAATGCGCCTTGAGATACCCTGATTGAAACGAAACCTGAACATAGCTTGCAGAATGAGGTTTACAGAAAGAGTACCCCCTGAAAGAAAGCATCATCTCCCAGATCTCCTTAATAACCGGTTCAGCCACTCCGTTTTTGATTGCCCCATTAAAAAACATTTTCCGGTAATCTTCAAATCTGGCTGCATTTGTCTTTTTGGACATGATTTTTCTTAACATATCAGCATCATCAGCCGAAAAATCCGCTAAAGCTATGGCCACCTTTGAAACATCTTCCTGATAAACCATAATACCGAAAGTTTCAGAGAGGATCTCGTTAAGTTTCGGATGCAAAGCTGTCCAGGGTTCACCGTGAAGCCTTTTTAAATACTCTCTGATATATTTATTTGCTGCTGGACGAATAATAGAAGAATGGATCACCAGATGCTCAAAATCCCCGGTGCCACTTTTTCGCTGCAATAAACGCATGGCAGGCGATTCCACATAAAAAACCCCCATACTCTGCCCTTTTGAGAAAAGCTCAATTGTAGAAGCGTCGGACTGAGGGTCCCAGTTATGCTCATCAAAGTCGATACCTTCCGCCTTTATATTTGCTATGGCATCCCTGATGACCGCAAGCGAACGGTTTCCCAGAAGATCAATCTTTACAAGCCCCATCTCCTCTGCACCATCTTTTTCCCATTGAATAATAGGATAGCCTTTTGCCGAATACTGAATCGGAGCCACTGTTTTAATTGGCTCTGTTGTTATCACCACCCCCCCGCAATGCGTCCCTATCCCTCTTGGCATCCCGATAATCTTTCCCGCCTTCTCTAAAATTTCGGGCCATGGAGGATCCAGCACAACCCCTTTGATGGCCGGCCACTGCTTTAAGACTTCCATAATACTCTGTGCGTACTCCTCCAGATCCACAAAGTAAGGTATTTTATCAGTGACCCTGCTTATCTCCTCCTCGGTCAAACCATAGATACGGGCTACCTCCCTTATGGCCATACGTGCACCACAAGTGAGATGAGTGGCTATCATGGCAGCATGTTCATTGCCGTATTTGTCAAAAACATAATCCAGAACATCATCCCGCTCATCCCAGGCAAAATCCACATCGATATCGGGCGGATCGACTCTTCCAGGGTTAAGAAACCGCTCAAACATAAGATTGTATCTTATGGGATCAACGTTAGTTATGCCCAATGAGAACGCAACAATACTGGCAGCACCGGAACCTCTGCCACAGGTACGCGGTGACCGTTTGACAATATCATCCACCACCAGGAAATAATCGGAAAAACCCTTCTTTTCGATAAGATCCAACTCGTAATTCAATCTGGTAACTACCGTTTCCGAAAGCTTTCCATATCTTCTGAGTGCACCCTCGAATGACTTAGACCGCAAATACTCTGCAGAAGAAGTCCCGCAGGAGAATCCAGGCATAAGCGGTTTCCCAAACTCTTTTCTTGCACAGATGGTTTTACAAAACTTTTCGGTTGTTTTGATAGCATAGTCAAACACCTCGAAACGATCACATAACTTCTGCCAGGGCAAAAACATTGCATCCGGGGAGAACAGCTCTTTTTCCGTCAGTCTGGAAAGAGTAGTGTTGTTGTCAATTGCTCTCAGCAAACGGTGTGTCTGAAAATCGGCCTCAGAAAAGAAAACCATTGGCGGAACAACAACACAGGGAATACCAGCCTTGCGTACAGATAAGGGTGGAATTTTGGGGCGTCTCATCCGGTAATAAACCGGAAGTACACCTTTCAAGGAATCGATCAGAGGGAGCGCATCACATACAGCATGAATTCCCTGGGGACCAGCTAAAATCGAAGACAGCAGGTTAAAGTCTTTACGGCAATGATATTCACTTATAATACGACATAGATTGGAAAAGCCCCTGTCCCCTTCAGCGTAAAGCAACGCTTCACCACCGCTGGCAGCCAGCTCTGCAGCAATTATGGGGGTGAGTCGGTACTCTTTGCACCAGTGAAGAAATTCCGGGAGTGCATAAAGATTGTTGCGGTCTGTAATGGCAACCGCCTCATATCCCATTTCACAGGCAGTTTTACAGATAATCCGGGGCGAAAGTACTCCCCGCAGAATGGAAAAATTACTGATTGCACTCAGGATTGTTTTCATGATGGATCGGGTGTTATCAGTTTATAGTTGATTAATGAAGAGGCGTCTGAACAGATGTATCTGCAATAATCGTTTCCCATTCCAGAAGAACGGTAACAATGATTCCCAACAAGGGAAATATCCATCCATACAGGGGAACAAAAAGTCCGATGGCTACAGCTATAATAAAGAAGATAAAATCGGTCGCTGATTCCGAATCTTTCCTTTGCGGATGCAGCACAGTCCTGCAGCTTATGAAAAGTGTTGCTGCAAATGCGATCAGGAAAGTCAGCATACGTAAAAGGCCGCCTGCTGAGATCAAATGCACATTTACAGTGCCTGAGAAAACCAGTATAAATGGGAATGAAAAAATGGCAACCGTAAAAAGATGTGCCCAAAGAACAAGTCGCGGGTCGTACCGGTAATATGGACATCGCTTAAGTACTACTGCGGATTCCTTAAGATTTGATGAATAGTATGAATTAAGGATAAAAACCACTATAAGAGTGAAAAATTCTATAAAGGGGGAAGACTGTTTAATGATCAGAATCATAAACAACAGGAGAAGTACAGGGGCTGCACAGGTAAATAAGAGAAACTGCAGCGGATCGGTGCGCAAAAGATACATCACATTTCTGATCACAAATGGCCTGATCTTCAGCGGTGCAAAAAAACCGATTCCTCTGGAGATTTTTGCTATCAACAAAGACAGGACAGAGGGGAAAGCCACCAGATGGCCCCTTCGGCGATCATCATGAACCGATGGGCGAATAAAGCCGCGCTTTAAAAGCCTCACAGAAACCATGAAAATGAGCCATGCCACAACAATAACCACCGAAGGCAACACCAGAAGATTTACAACTGAACGCTCCCTGAAAACCAAAAACTCCAGCGCCATGCCTGTACCCAGTGAAGAACCAATGAAGGGAGTAATTGCATTATACACCGAAGTTATTGAAGAAACAGCCAGCTCTTTGCGCTGGCCGATGTTCATTGCCAAAACAAAAAAGAAATCCTCCCGCCTTGGACAACGCAGAAAGACCGCGATTTTAATGAATATGGCAACCTGGGCGAGCCAGATCGTTAACCCCAGAAGCCATGGTACCGGAATACGCGGAGCGTTAGGATTTATCATGGAGAGGAATTCAAAAAGTCCGAACAACAATACCCCCAGGATAACACCCTTTGAGAAGGAACGTTTTTTTCCGGAAAGCGGCCCGACCAGATTCCTTATTAAATGTTTCTGAACCGATGAACTGTTCATCAGACTGGCCGCTCCTCCAAAGAACTGGTACTGGTAAACAGATGATAATAGATTTCATCAAGACTTTTGCCGGGCCAGTGTTCCATAAGTTCCTTAACAGGACCGGCAAACGCAAGCGTTCCCTTTTTGAGAATGATAATATCAGCGGCGATTTTCTCCACAAAATCCAGCATATGTGAAGAAACCAGTACTCCCTTTCCCTGCTCTTTATACTGAGCCAGAAGTTTCTTTATTCCGAAAACCGACAGTGGATCTAACCCGTTTGTAGGCTCATCAATAATCAGATAGTCGGATGCACTCAGAAAGGCGATCATCAGAGAAACCTTTCTGCGCATCCCCTGAGAATATTCTTTACAGGGCGCGGTGTCAAACCAGGATTCCAACTGAAACAGATGACGGAATTGAGCTATACTGTTTTCAAAGATATCCTCTTTAATACGGTGGATCTCTTTAACAATGCAGAGTATTTCGTAACCGCTTAACTGCTCATCAAGAAGCGGGTCTTCAGGAGCATAGCCGATTCCAAAATCATATAGAACTGTTCCATTAACATCACGCACCGGTTTTGAATCGATGGTGTAGACACCACCGTAGTTGATAAGCTCATTAAGAAGTACCCGGATAAGGGTGGTTTTGCCGCTGCCATTTGAACCTACCAGAGCGGTTATGGCATCCGAGCGCAAAGTAAAGGAGAGCGGCCCCAGTGAAAAACGGTCGTTTTTGGTATAAGAGTAAAGAAGATTTTCCAGAGTAAAAACCATTGAACAGTCCTGATTTCTATTTGAGATTCAGTGTTTGTAACCGTTTTTTTATAACAGTGACCGTTAATTCAGGCAACCGAGCGTCCCCAGTACTTAATTGCTTTTTCTCCGAATGTATCCCGTATACTGTCCAGAGCATCCATAAGCTTCTCTTCCCGCTGGTTGTCAGAGAAAAGATCCATCTGGCCGTAAGGAAAAGTTAACTCCAGAAAATCGGCGGTCAATTCTGTAATACGTACCCGGCGGGTAAATATTTTGTTCAGTAACATGACACACTGCTCATAGAGACTCAGATCACCCCGCAGCGGCCTTGACAGTTTAAGAGAGCGTGAGACCTGTGACCCATCAGCATAGGTTAACCCCAGACGGATCATGCCGGCAGCCAGCCCCATCCTGCGGATTTTGGAGCCGGCATCAGAGACCATACCAAAGAGCGCTGCAGCAATCTGGGTTTGATCATTTGTCTGCTCTCCCAGGGTGATTCTCTGTGCCACCGATGGAGCAGGTTTGAGAATCTCCCTCACCGGAGTGTCATCTATACCACGAGATTGGCGGCTGATTTCGTATGCTGAAGGTCCCAGCACCGTGGCAAGAGTCGATGCCGGAATCCGGTTCAGATCTTTAATCAGCCGCAAATTAAATTGGAAAAGCTGCTCTAAATAACGCTGCTCAAGGCCGGGAAGAAAAGACACCGGAAGCGGTGACATAAAATCTTCTTCACAACCGGATAGAACAGTACAAAGTCCGGTCGGTTTTATGACCCTGGTAGCAATCTTACTTACCAGACGATTGGCTGCCAGCCCCGCCGTACAATCTAAACTGCACTGCTGCTTTATCCTCTTACGCACAGAATCTGCCACATCCACAGCAGGCCCTAAAAGCCGCTTTGTACCGCTCAGATCAATAAACAGATGTCCCGGCCCTGCAAGCTCCGCCAGAGGTGAGAGGCTGGAAGCCTGCTCAAAAAGAAACTTCTCGGCCCGTCTGTACTCTGAAGGCACCGGATCGACTACCCGCAGATCAGGACATTTACGCCTGGCC
>CAYPMS010000145.1:0-8520 GCA_964411655.1 uncultured Fibrobacter sp. | reverse complement strand
TCTTTCTTCCTGACTTTCAAATGTATTCTGAACACTAAATATCCAAGGGATCTGTCTCAGAAAAAATGACAGATCCCTTTTTTTTGGGATGAAAAAAGTTAAACAAACTAAAATCCTTAGTTCCAAATATTAAACCTTAAATCCGCTAATCCTAAATTTTAAATTCGGCTAAATAAGAAATGAACCATGATAGAAGCCAATGTGTTTTCCGTTATGGTTTCAGGCGAGACTATGGGCAAGGTTATCAAAGTAAAAGATAAGGTACAATCAAACAAATATTCCGCATAAAGAAAAAAGGGTGGAGATAAAAAAGAGTTTCAAAGGGTCGATCAGGAGAATGTCCGGGAAGCTACATCTGAGAAAAAAGCTTGTAAGTTATAAAGTTATTTTTAGAAGATAATAACTCGTTCTGATCGAAAAATTAAAATCAAGAATGGAAAAATATCCTATTGAATAGTGCTGTATTAACATATAAAACGAAGATAAAATGTAGCAATTGTGGCATTAACTATATTAGATAAAGCGTTTAACAAATTTTGTCATGATATAAAATTAAAACAAAAATGTATAATAACTTGAAGGTAGATGAGGCAAAAAAATTCAAGCCAGCAATATAAGAATGTACCCTAAAATTGCTAAAGATTAAGGGAGTACTGAAATGGTTAAGATTAACATTAATAACGGAAAAAAGGTTCTGGAAGCAAACGAGGGCGAAAAGCTTATCGATGTGCTTTCTGCACAAGGAATTCATCTGCCTTCTGCATGCGGAAGTAAAGGAAATTGCGGGTTATGCAAAATAAAAGTCATTAAGCCTCAAATTCCATTCACAAAACCTGAGCTTTCCCGCTTATCCGAGTCTAATAGGAATGAAGCATTCCATTTAAGCTGTCAGATTACAATGAAGCAGGATATCAGTATAGAAATTCCGGAAGAATTTCTGACATCACAGGAATATACTGCAAAACTCACTTCTAAACGGTTGTTAACGTCCGATATTATTGAGCTTACACTTGAGCTCATCTCACCTGCTTCAATTTCTTTTAATCCTGGACAATATATATTATTAAAAGTTCCGCCACGAGGGGAAAGAAAAGCTTTTATGCGGCCTTTTTCGATTGCTTCCTCTAGCGCAGACACTTCTCTTATTCAGTTAAACATAAGGCGAAATCCTGAAGGGATCTGTACCGCATGGATATTTGATGAGCTTAATCAGGGGCAGGTGGTTAATTTTTCGGGTCCCAGGGGAAATTTCTATATGCGCAATACAGAGCGGCCAATGCTTTTTATTGCCGGTGGCAGTGGAATGGCCCCTGTGCGATCGATTTTAAAAACCATGAACCATTATAAAATAAATCGTAAAGCAATATTTTTCTTTGGTGCCCTTAGTTATATGGATCTGTTTTATCTGAATGAAATGGAAAAACTGCAAAAAGAGATGAGTGAATTTCAGTTTATTCCAGCCTTGTCAAATGAACCTGAAGGAAGTACCTGGAAAGGGGAAAGAGGTCTTATTCCAGAAGTAGCGGAAAGGTATCTGACTGGGGATTTATCAGAATATGAAGCCTATCTGTGCGGCAAACCGGCAATGATTCAGTCATGTGTTTCTATTTTGTCTATGAAAAATATACCTTCGGAGAGAACGTATTTTGATTTGTTTAATGTAGCGAAGGCACCAAAATAGCTTTTGATGATTAAGCATTATCCTTCTTTTGTTAAAATAAAGAAGGAGAATGATTTTTTTAAAAGAGTACAGTGCGTTATTGGTTGTGGCTAAATTTCTATTATGCTTCCTGATGAGGTATTTGTATCAAAAAAATCATCTTTGAAATAATAAAAACCCTGCTCATCGTTGGAATAAAACTCACTGACTTCTTCATTGAAAAATTTACGCAATGCGATTTCCTTATTATCACCTTCCAGAATTTTATGTCGAAGTTGTGCAGATTCGGTTGGTGCGATGAAAGCGATAGCGTATTTGGGCATACTGTACTCCTAAAATGTTAGAAAGGGATGACTATTTGCTATTTTAATGTTTTCTTTAAAATAGGTTTTTGAAACATATATGGAAAACAAAAATAGTCGAAATAACAGGAGGAGATTGATGAACCGGTCTGTTATAGTAATTTTGGCCTGCATATCGGCTATAGTGAACACCTGGGCCTCAGACCTGGATATACAGAAAGAAATCCAGAGTTATCTCAAGGCCAAAAAATATGAGGGCCGAGGTATTGGGGTGGTAATTAAAGATGTGGAAGAACAGAAAGAATTGGTATCGGTAAACGGTTCAGAAATGTTGAATCCAGCTTCAGTCTCCAAACTGGTCACTGGGGCAGCGGCATTTGAGCTTCTGGGGACTGATTATCAATTTTCAACCCGGGTATTTGTTGATGGTACATTTGACAGTGATTCAGGAATTATTAATGGTAACCTCTGCTTTTACGGAGGTGGAGATCCAGGGCTTACAGCAGAACGTATCTGGCTTTTTGCTCAACATCTTTATCATCTTGGGATTCGTGAAATAAAAGGGGATCTGTTATTTGACGATTCATTTTTTGATTCAGTAACAGTAGGGCCGGGTTTTAATGATGATAGCAGCAGCAGAGCTTATCTGCCATTAATCGGTGCACTTTCTTCCAGTTTTAATTCAATAGCAATTCATCATCGTACTGGTACTGTTGTTGGATCTCCGGTATATATAGATGTTTTTCCAAGAATCTCCGGTTTGAAAATTGTTTCTACTGCAAAAACCATTGAACCAGGAAAGAGTGGAAATATCGATATAAAAACAACAGCAACGGAGCTGGGTACCAGTATAATAATAAAGGGTGGAATGGCTCTTGATGAATCACCACGTTATACTTATCGCAAGGTGTGGCAAACCTGGGAAACATTTGGTGGTGCTATTCTGGCTCAGCTAAATGAGGCTGGAATAAAAGTAGAGGGCAAGATGGTGCACACACATTTACCTGATAGCATTATCTCAAAAAAGCCGTTTTACCAATTCAGTTCAGAACCGCTTTCGGTCTATCTGAATGCAATGTTCAAATACTCTAACAATTTTTCTTCAGAGATGATTTATAAAACCATTTCAGCAACTTCAGGGCAGCCTGGTTCCTGGTCTCGCTCCTCATTGGTAATAGCTGACTGGTGGAAGAAGAACGGTTTACCAGGTGAACTGCAGTTCCAAAACGGCTCCGGTTTAGGAGATGTAAACCGTATCAGTGCAGAGCAGGTTGTATCCCTGTTATCACATGTCTGGAATCAAAAAACGTATTTGCCTGAATATCTCAGTGCATTGTCGGTATCAGGAGTCGATGGAACTCTTAAGTCAAGGTTTAAAAAATCTGAACTCAAAGGTATCGTAAGAGGAAAAACAGGTACGCTGAATTCTCTGAATGTAAGTTCACTTGCCGGATATCTCCTCAAATCTGGAAAAACTTATGCATTTGCTATAATCTGCAATAATGTTGGAAGTGGTCAGTATGATAACTGGATGATTCAGGAGGGGATTCTTGAGGAATTCAATAAATGTATTTCTGACTCTTCAATGTATCCAAAAGGAAAGCTTTAATATTAACCTTTATCTTGCTGTTTACATTCTCTTTTGGGAAGAATCTGTTTTTCATTTTTTTCGTTTATGCAGACGAAAGTAACGTTAGTTGAAAAAACCATCTGTTCCTCATCTATACCTAATTCTTTCGCGAAAACTTTAGTGTTATAGGTCACTGATGTATGTCTCTGGGATTTCCATTCAATGTTGAAACGCAATATCGCTCCGCTACAGACTCTTTTTGCAAAGGAAATGTTATCCATTGCACGTGTTACCAGAACACACCCGGGATATTCAAGTGCAGCAGCAAGCCAGGTGTATTCATCAACCCATTTAAGTAATTGGCCGCCAAAAAGGAAATTGTGATGGTTCAGATGTTCAGGGCGTACAAAACAGTAAGTATCCATAAAGCAGGCTCCTTGTGCCGAAAAGGAGCTTAAAAAATAAGATCATTGGATTATTCAAGGCAACTCACAAATCTTTATTTTTATTGCTTACAGGTTCTATTTTATAGTGATCTTAATTTAAATCAATATCATTACAGAAGGGGTGGACATGCTCAAACCATCAGAATGTACCTTGTACAGCGGCGGCCATGCTGGAGCCGAATCTTTTTTTGGGGAATGTGCGCAACGCTGGGGGGTTAACGAAATTACATTCTCTTATGAGGGGCATTTCATTAAGAGGGAAAAAAATGTGGTAGTGCTCAGTGATGAAGAACTTCGTCGTGGTGACATCAGTATGGAAATTGTTTCCATGCACATGCATCGTCAATACGCACATACTGATGCCATTAAAAGAGTTCTCCAATCAATTTTTCATATGGTCAATAAAGGCAGTCAGGTATTTGCTGTAGGAGTCATACAAAATGACAAAACTGTAAAAGGTGGTACCGGTTGGGGGGTTGAACTGGGTAAATTTTTTAACCGCAATGTCCATGTTTTTGATAAAGAGCGCCATCTGTGGTTTACCTGGAAACAGAATGAATGGGTAGAGGATAAACCGGTTATCCATGAAAGCACTTTTTGTGGAACTGGTACTCGTGAATTAACAGATGAAAGTAAAAAGGCAATTGAAGACCTGTTTGCACGCTCTTTCAACAGATGAATTCCACGGGATTGTACTTCAGATCATTTATTATCAGCAGAGACTGAATCCAGGACACTGATCAGTCTCTCTTAATACTTTTTCTACTTGCAATAATAAAGAAGCTCTTCCTTTGAAGAGAAGAGCTGCTTTTGATTCTTTGTATGACAGAACTATTCGTGATAGATAGCGCTTTCGGGGCAAACCCTGATACACTTACCACAATCAATGCATCTTTTTTTATCGATGACTAAAAAACATCTGTCTTTTTCACTGATTGCATTCTGTGGACATGAATTGATGCAATTATGGCATGATGAACACAGTAGATTATTAATTGAATATGACATTTCTACCTTTTAAAACATATTTGCTGATTTCAACAGGATTTCTGCGAATATGTACTGCGGCAAGAGACCGTTTAGTTGATCTCCTGCCATCATTATTAAAGTACACCCTGAGCAAGCATTGCATCTGCGACTTTTAAGAATCCGCCGATGTTAGCCCCTTTGACATAGTTGATAAACCCGGATTCTTCCTTACCGTATTTGACACATGTATTATGAATGTTAACCATTATTTTATGTAAATGATTTTCCACTTCATCCCTGGTCCATGGCAGACGCATTGAATTCTGGGTCATCTCCAGCCCTGAAACGGCAACTCCACCTGCGTTTGCAGCCTTTCCGGGTCCAAAGAGTATTCCAGCATTTATAAAAGTTTCGATAGCTTCAGGAGTAGAAGGCATGTTTGCACCTTCACTTACAGCTATACATCCATTATTAACGAGTGTCTTTGCTTCTTCACCACTGATTTCATTCTGAGTGGCACAAGGCATGGCGATGTCACAAGGGATTTTCCAAGGCCGTTCGTTGGGGAAATATTCAGACTTGAAATTTGCTGCATATTCACCGATTCTGCCGCGTTTCTGATTCTTCAGTTTCATAATGAAAGCCAGCTTTTCCTCGTTTATGCCATCTGGGTCGTAAATAAAACCATCAGAATCGGACATGGTTACTACTTTTCCACCAAGCTGGTTAATTTTTTCTGCTGCGTATTGGGCTACATTGCCGGAACCGCTGATTACTACAGTTTTGCCTTTAATACTCATCTGACGTGTTGCAAGCATTTCCTGAACAAAAAATGCACATCCATAGCCTGTTGCTTCTGGTCGGATCAGGCTTCCACCCCAGGGTATTCCTTTTCCAGTTAACACGCCTGTAAATTCGTTACGAATTCGTTTATACTGTCCGAACAGATATCCGATTTCTCGGCCGCCAACTCCTATATCTCCTGCAGGAATATCTGTATCCGGTCCAACGTGTCGAAACAGTTCAGTCATAAAACTCTGGCAAAAGTGCATTATCTCGTTGTCTGATTTTCCCTTAGGATCAAAATCCGACCCACCTTTTCCACCACCCATTGGTAAAGTGGTAAGACTGTTTTTAAAAACCTGTTCAAAAGCCAGAAACTTCAAAATCCCAAGATTTACAGTAGGATGGAATCTCAAACCACCTTTATATGGTCCTATGGCGCTATTCATCTGAACTCTGTATCCACGGTTCACTCTGATCTGACCTTTATCATCCACCCAGGCGACTCTGAATATAATAACTCTTTCAGGTTCGACAATACGCTCGAGTATCTGTGCTTTTTTATACTGAGGATTTTCTTCAATAAAAGGAATTAAGCTTTCTGCTACTTCCTGTACTGCCTGGTGAAACTCATTTTCACCATGATTTTTAGCAATTACTCTGGCCATGAATTCATTTAGTTGAACTTCCAGCATACTGCTTAAATTACTGCTCATATATAGGACCTGCCTTTTTAGAGTTGTTTGTACTTGTTTTTAATAGCGGAAAAAATAAATAGGAAAAAAGAAACTACACATAAATTGCGGCAAAAATACGTGAAACACGTATGTAATTACGGGAAATCCGCATTTTATAATTTATGGAAAATGGTAAAAGACATTGGAATTCCAATTTTCTTAATTCTTTCCTGCATTGCCATATTTTTTGCTGTAATGCTCAATAGTAATCTGAAGTGCATTCCTCAGACCGGTTTCAGGATTCCACCCTAGCATTTTCTGAATTTTTGAGATGTCTGGAACCCGTCGATCGGAATCTTCATATCCTTTACCATAGAATTCCAGCGACGAGATGGTTTCTGTTCCTGCAGAAAATGAACCTTTTGGAGCTATTTGTCCATAAAGATCGATCATCAGGTAAGCTAGATCTTTTATTGTTATTTCGTTATTCGGATTACCTATATTGAATATTTGCCGGTTAGAGATTTCCGGGTTTTCCAGTATCAGCATAAATGCATCAACAGCATCTTTGATAAAAGTAAAACATCTTCGACTTAGCCCGCCATCGACCAGTTTGAGTGGTTTATTATAGAGCAGTGATTTCATAAAACATGCTAAAACCCGTGGAATTCCTTCTCCATCAAAACCAGGGATATAGTCCATCTGTGGGCCAATAAAATTAAATGGACGTACGATCGTGTAATTTAGCCCATATTCAAAACCGTAAGCATAAATAATGCGTTCCAGAAGTTGTTTAGCTGATGCATAACTCCATCTTTGAGCAGATACAGGACCCATTATTAGATTGGTTTGGTCCTCTTTTAAAACATAGTCAACCGGTTCTTTACTTACAACCAGACCTGCCAGAGTTTTCCCATATACCTCGCAGGTTGAAAACTGTATTAATCTGCATTTAAATTCGCTGCACATTTTTACCAGCTCAAGTGCTTTGGTAAAATTAATTGTGATAACATCAACTGGTTTGGTATTGTAAAGTGAAGGATTGCATAATGCTGCAAGTGAAACAACAGTTTCGCATTGTGATAGAATATTTCTCATTTTTGCGGTATCAGCAATATCATAATGACAGAAGGTAAATGACTTGTTGTTCAACAAGTGTCTGATTCTGGACTCTGATATATCTATTCCGTAAATGTGATAATTATTTGTGGCTAAAAGTCTCTCCAGAATGTGAGAGCCTATAAAACCGCTGCATCCGGTAATGGCAATGTTTTTTGTTTTTTGTTGAGAGTCGGTCATAAATTTTACCCTGTAATAATCAGATGGATCAGATGATTTTTTTCCATGTGATATCTGCCTTTTTTTGTGAGTATTGCCAGGCAGAACTCTCACATAAATATCTGGTTGCTGATAATAGTTTTCCTAAATTAAATCAGTCATTTCGATTTGTGTAAAAGTTTGTTTATTTTAATTTTCCGACTGGGTAGTAGAAAAATGTATAGTGAAGGATTCAGGCAAACTAAAACTGATAGTCGGAATAAAAATGTAAAAAATGTTTGACTGGCTTTCTTTTTACAGTTATTTTAGGACCACTTTTCCCGCCTTAGGAAGTGCTGGAAAAATAGTTAAGAACTAAAATTTGACATCTTGTTTTTTTAGAAGTATATTAGATGTCTGTTTGATAAATATTGAGATCTTTGAAAGTCATGAAGAGAGAGAGTGAGAAGAGGTTCTCTGAAAAGAACTTTTGATTAAGAAGAGTAAAGATTAAATTCTTCTGAAATACGGAGAGTTTGATCCTGGCTCAGAACGAACGCTGGCGGCGTGCCTAATACATGCAAGTCGAACGTGATTCCGTAGCAATACGGATGAAAGTGGCGAACGGGTGAGTAACACGTAAGTAATCTGCCTTCAAGTTTGGGATAACCCTGCCAACGCGGGGCTAATACCGGATGTGGTCCATTGGACGCATGTCTGATGGATTAAAGGAGGGATCCGCTTGGAGATGAGCTTGCGGCCCATTAGTTAGTTGGTGAGGTAACGGCTCACCAAGGCGAGGATGGGTAGCCGGCCTGAGAGGGTGTACGGCCACATTGGGACTGAGATACGGCCC
>CAYPMS010000144.1:0-8796 GCA_964411655.1 uncultured Fibrobacter sp. | reverse complement strand
TTTGGGAGCCCAGGAGTCATTGACTGCATTGGAGCAGGCAAATAAGGCGGTTGCAGAAATTGCAAGTTCTGCAGAAGAAGCAGATAAAGTTGTAACAGAAGCTAAAAAAGCTGCTGAAGAGGGTTATGCCAGGATGCAGGAGATAGCTAAAGCAGTAGAGGATATTGCAAGTCAAGCAGATGAGATGCAGAATAAATAATTATGAAGGAGGTAAAAGATATGTCAATTGATACAATATCCTCTGAATTGACTATAAACAATGATGGGCAACTGGTTGCATTCAGACTGGATGAAATTGAATTCGGCGTAAATATAAATAGTGTAAAAGAAATAGTGAGGTTACCTGAAATTACCCCGGTCCCTCAGGTCCCATCTTATGTGGCAGGAATATGTAATTTACGCGGAAATGTTCTGCCGGTAATCAATACCCGTTCCCGTTTCAGTATGAATGAATCGAAAATCAATGAAGAGAACAGGTTACTGGTGGTGGAGACTGCTGGAGTGCAGACCGGACTTATTGTTGATGATGTAAAGGAAGTGATGCAGATAGAAAGAAACTGTGTTGATCCTCCACCATTGGTATGTAAAGGCATCGACCGGGAGTTTCTCAGTGGAATTGTTAAAATAGATGAAGGAAAACGGCTGGTGTTGATACTGGATTTAAAGGAAGTTGTGAATATTACACTATCCGAATCAGGTTCTACTGGTGCTGGTCAGGTTCAATCACTTACCAATAGTGAAAAAGTTGAATCTAAAACAGAAGATGAAGAACAGCTTGTCACTTTTAAAATTGCCAGTGAGGAGTACGCATTTCCAATTGAATCGGTCAGGGAGATATTGCGGGTCACAGATATTACTCACGTACCCAATGTACCTTCATATGTAAAAGGCTTATTTACTATAAGAAATCAGCTCATGCCGGTCCTTGAGTTACGAACTCTTCTTGGAGTAAATGATCTGGCGCAGGAATATATAAAAGAGATTGATCTTCTTTCAGAAGATTGCCGGAAATGGTTTAATGAGTTAAAGTATGCTATCCAAAACAACTCTGTCTTCAAAGGTGCAAGAAATATCCGTGAATCATCATATGGTAAATGGTCAGATAATTATAGCAGCTCTAATTCATCAATTGTAAGCATTATCAAAGTTTTGAAAGCAAATTTCATAACATTATTTCGACTGGCTGATGATGCTTTAGCTCTTTCAAAATCTGATAAATCAGCTGCGCTTAACGTTATCGATTCACAGATTGATTCACTTATTCAGGAAATTGAACACCAGTATAAAAGATTAAAATCGGTTATTGTATCTCACATCACTGATGATCAGCGAGTGATGGTAGTAGAAAGTGGTGCAATGAGTGTGGGGTACTTGGTAGATATGGTTAATGAGGTTGTCCGGATACCGGAATCTATTATTGACCAGACTCCGGAGATGGCCAAGTCAGAACGAAGAGAGTTGCGTGGTATAGCTAAACTGAAACAGGGTGAAAGACTTATTATGATTCTTGATGACACTGCACTGGTTTCTAAAAAGGATACAGCACAGATCTCAAAAGCTACATCAGAAATGACACAGAATGGGAAGTCAAAAGATATGGATACCAGATCACTTGCACAGCAGGCACTCGACGAAGAACAGTTGGTAACATTTAGTATAGGTAAAGAGGAATATGGAATTCCTGTTATGAAAGTACAGGAAATTAACAGGTTGACTGAGATAACTAATATTCCTAGAGCACCTGAATTTATTGATGGTGTTACCAATTTGCGTGGAAGTGTCATACCTGTAATAAACATCAGAAAAATTTTCGGTTTACCCACAAAGGAAAGTGATGATCGAACCCGCGTAATTATTGTTGAACTTGGAGGTGTGCGTACAGGTATGCGTGTTGATCAGGTGAATGAAGTATTAAGGGTATCAAGAACAAATGTGGTAAAGACGCCATCACTGATTATCTCAAGCGGTGCTAATAAGTACATGGATGGAGTTTTGAAGCTTGATGGGGGTAAACGGATGGTTGTAACATTGGATATAGATAAAATGCTCAATGATACAGAAATCGCTGCATTATCATCTGTGGATGAAAATAAAAATGTAGATGATGACACTGTTACCCTTGATATGACTTCCAGAAAAATGAACTGAAAAATTCTAATGCAAAGAAAATCGGGGAAAAAAATTCTTTGAATAATAATTAAAGAAGGTTATCTAAAAGGTGCAGACCTGATGGTTTGCACCTGTTTTGAAAAAATAAATCATTGTAGTTAAATTGCTATACTGTAAATTAACCGGGTGCTATTATCTGAAATGAATAAAATTAGAGTACTTATTTGTGATGATTCCGCCCTAATGAGGCGGCAGTTAACAAAGATAATTGAAAGTGATTCTGAACTTGAGGTAATTGGTTGTGCACGAGATGGCGATGATGCAATTACGAAAGCACATGAGTTGCATCCTGATGTTATCACTATGGATATTAATATGCCTGGAGTTGACGGTATCACAGCAATGCAGATAATTATGGAAGATAAAATCGCACCTGTAGTTATGGTATCATCTTTGACGAGTCGTGGTGCAGAGATAACTTTTGAATGTCTAGCTTTGGGAGCGTTCGATTATATAGAAAAACCCGGTGGTACGGTTTCAGCAAATTTAACTTCAGTTGCCAGAAATTTAATTAACAAAATAAAGGCAGCAGCAGCATTAGGAACAATGGACAGACTTTCAAGGAAACCTGTCGATATGGTAACTCGTCTCACTGTTGCACAACAACGGGAAAAACGAGTAACAAAAAGTAAATCAATAGGAAAAGAGTCTGGAGTTGATTTCAAAGCTGTGGCGATAGGAATATCGACCGGAGGGCCGAAAACCATATTTGAGGTTCTTCCTCTCTTGCCAGCAGATCTTAATGCAGCAGTAATTCTTGTACAACATATGCCTGCTAATTTCACTGCTGCATTTGCTAAACGAATCGATGAACACTCGAAAATGTCATGTATGGAGACTGCACCTGGAATGATATTGCAAAAAGGAAAAATTTATGTGGCAAGAGGCGGGTATCATAGCACATTACTCAAGAAAAGCTCTGGTGAAATAGTTTTCAGAACTCCACAGCGACCTGAACATCAGTTTATGCCTTCTGTAGATGTAATGATGTCATCAGTTCTGGAGGTATTTGGACGGGATACTGTGGGCGTACTCATGACGGGTATGGGGGATGATGGTGCAAAATCGATGGTTCAAATAACTGAGGCTGGTGGTGATACCATTGCTGAAAGCGAAGAGACTGCGATAGTGTTTGGTATGTGTGGTGAAGCGATTCGCAGAGGTGGAGCAAAGGTTATTGCTCCAAGTTATAAGATTGCTGAAAAGATAATACAGGCAGTGGAGCGATAATGGACAACAATAAATTAACAGACGAATTGATTCGAGCTCTGAACAGTGAAGATGAAAGCGATAGGCTTTATGCTGCTCACGACATAGCTCTTACCAAAGACCAAAATGCTGCACTTCACTTGGTTAATCGATTGCAAAATGAAACATCACAGCTTGTTAAAGATGCTATCGTTCATTCATTGAAAGCAGTATCATGCAGCATAGCATACGATACTCTTTTTTCCCTTTTTTCTTCTAATGATGCATATCTGAGGAACCAGGCTGTAGCGGTGTTTGGATCTGAAGGTAATGAGGCGATTCCATTCCTTACTTCGAAACTAGATCACTCCAATCAGGAAATTCGAAAACTGATTCTTGATGCATTATTTGAAATCGGGACTGATGAATCTATTCTTGCAATCAGAGCTTATATCCATGACAATGCACAAAATGTTGTAATTGCAGCAGTAGAATATCTTGGAAGACTTAATGACAAAGAGAGTGTTCCGGAGCTGATTGACTTATTTAAATCTGAAAATGAAGCGATGTTGCGTTCTTCTATACTGGATACACTCTCTTTGATAGGAGATGCTGACGCAATCAAAACAGTCGTTGATATAATAAAACAGCAGAATGCAATTAATTCTGTATCACTATCTTTGTATTTACCTCAACTTATTGTGTTGGTTTGTAAGTCTGGAAACAAGCAGGAAGTTATCACTGTAATTGAGGCGGTTGGCAGTAATCCGATGTTTTCGGAAGAGGTAATTGCAGGGATGCACCTTGCACTTCGGCGCTTTCCCGATATCTTACTTCGAAGGGAGATGTGTGAAATTTTGCTGGGTTTTTTAAGCAACAATGATGTCCGTGATGATGTTAAACTGAGTGTTGCAGAAATTATAGCCAATAAAGCCTATGTAAATGTTTTGACTCAAGAGGAATTATATAGTTGGGGAACGGTTTTGCTTGAAAATCCTTTGCTGGTTATTGGTGGATTGAATCTATTAAAAGCTTGTAACACCATTGAAGCACACAATCGTATAGATGAAGAGTTGAAAAGCTCTCAAAATACAGAACTCAGGGAATTGTATGAAGACCTTCTCAACGACACCTCCAAACAGCAAATCGGTATTAAAGCTGATAATAAAACGCCAGACAACGGTGCAAGGTAGCATATGGATATTACTATTTATGAATTTGAACAGCTCGCTGATTTTATTTACCGTAAAACCGGAATCAGATATGAAGCAAAAAAGATGTATTATCTGTCTAAAAGAATCGAAAAGAGAATGGAGGCCTTGGAGATACAATCTGAAGGTGAATATATTCGATATTTACGATTTGCAGACTGGGATGGTCAGGAACTGCAAAAATTTATTAATCTGATTACGGTTAATGAAACCTACTTTTTCCGGGACTTCTCTCAATTGAGTTCTTTTGCAGAATTTGCACTTCCCGATGTATTAAATAGAAAGATAAATGAAAATGATAATAAAATTAGAATATGGTCTGCTGGTTGTTCTACTGGTGAAGAACCGTATACCCTTGCGATAATTCTTTCAGAAATGATAGACTCTATCGAACAATGGAATATAGAAATAATTGCAAGTGATATAGACCTTAATGTCCTGGAAAAAGCGAAAAATGCAGTTTTTTCTGAGCGTAGTATTAAAGAGGTACCAAAGGAATATCTGACACGTTACTTTCAAAGTTCATTAGACGGTACCTATAGAATCACTAGCAATAAACTTAAAGAAATGATTAGATTCGAGCATTTGAATTTATTTGATAAAATAGAATTACGGAAGCATAAATATTTTGATATTATCTTCTGTCGTAACGTGCTTATCTATTTTGATGATGCATCACGTAAAGAAGTTGTTGATCATTTTTATGTTGCTCTTAACAAAGGTGGTTATATTTTTTTGGGGTCGAGTGAGTCTGCCGGAAGAATCACATCTGCCTTTAAAATCAAGCGTGCTGGAAACTCCTTGGTATACCAGAAAGAGTAGTTCTTTTTATAAGTAATAAGGAAGAGTAGGTATGAAAAAAATATTAGTTGTTGATGATTCACCAGTAGCCAGAAGCTTCCATATTAATATCTTAAAAACTTCAGGTTATCAGGCAGAAGGTGCTGCAGATGGGATTGAAGCATTAGAAAAATCATTGAGTAAATCATTTGATCTTATTCTATGTGACATTAATATGCCCAATATGGATGGGTTGACATTTATAGAAAAGTACCGGAATGAAGAGAGGGAGACTCCTGTAATAGTCATTTCTACTCAGGAGGAATCAATCCATAAGCAGAAGGGCTATGATTCTGGAGCGAATCTTTACCTGGTAAAACCAGTTATACCTGAGGATCTTGTTATGCACATTAGAATGCTTATTGGAGAATAGAATGTTAATAATTGATGAAAACAATGATAATTTAATAACAATTGAATTATCAGAGGAATGTACAATAAATCAAGTGGAAAATGATTACTTGACATTAAAAGATTTGTTAATTTCGAAAAGGAATCAAAGGCAATTAGCTATATCAATCGATATCTCAAAAGTTCAAAATATTGATACAGCTTATTTGCAGCTGATTCTAGTACTAACTGCAGACTCTAAAGTCAAAAATAAAATAACTATAAAAGGAGATTCGCTCCAAGTAAAATTGATATGTGAACTCTATGGCGTTTCAATAAATTGTGAATGATTTCAGGAGATCATAATGTCAAAGACAGTTCTTATTGTGGACGATGCGAATTCTATGCGTGGGCTTGTTGCAATGACTTTTAAAACAAATGGATATGATGTAATTGAAGGGAGTGATGGTAAGGATGGATTGGAAAAACTTAAAACTTCAACAAAAGTTGATTTAATTGTAACTGATCTCAATATGCCTAATATGGACGGAATTCAAATGATAACTGCAATTAAGGCACTGCCTCAGTACAAGTTTATTCCTATAGTGATGTTAACTACAGAAAGCCAGGACGAAAAAAAAGAACAGGGGCGAATTGCCGGGGCCAAAGCATGGATTGTTAAACCATTCAAGCCGGATGTATTACTTGGTGTGGTGAAAAAAATAATTGGATAACCCGATAACAAGGTTTGGTTAAACGTTTTTAAAGAATTATTAAAATGGATCAATTAGAACATTATCGACAACAGTTTTATCAGGAAGCATTGGATATATTGGATGCTGCCAATGATGATTTATTAAAAGCAGAAGCAGATCCTACTAATGAGGAGTTACTGAATTCAATTTTCCGTGGTATTCATACCATTAAGGGTAGTGCAGGAACATTTGATCTTAACGAACTTTCTGAGTTTGCTCACCATTTGGAAGCATTACTAAGCGCATTACGGGATAAAAAATTAAAATTATCATCTGTAATCACAGACGTTATTTTACGGGGTTTTGATACTTTGGTTGCGATGATTGAAGGATATAAGGCTGATAAACCATTAAATCCGGATAATCAAATTATAAATGAGATTACATCGTACCTGTCTCCTGCATTAGATTGTGGTCTGGCTAACCAAAAACAGCTTATTAAAGAAAAAGGTAGTGAGCTTGCCATTGAGCCTGATGATGCTCTCAGGGAGCATAAAAAAGAAGGTCTCTCTATTTACCGTATTGCTTGTAAGTATACTGATGAGCAATTTTCAAATGGCTATGACCAGAAAATATTTCTAACGAATTTGAAAAGTATATGCAGCTATTATTCTGTGCAAACTGATATAACCCAGCTGAAAGATATTCAGAATTTCAATCCATTTTCATTATATTTACATCCAGTAATTATTGTGGCGACTGCTTTAAGCAGGGAAGAAATTTACGATTTGGCGTTTGATCCATCTCTGATCTCAGTAGAAGAGATCAGAAGTGGAAATGATATGGAGAATTCAAAAAACTTTATCAATTTAGATAATTTCGATACTAATATAATTGATGAATTTATAATCAGTTCTAAAGAAGGATTAAGTGCTCTTGAGCTTGCAACTCTAAGATTGGAAAAAGAGTTTTCTCAATCTGTGCTTGATGATATTTTCAGAACTGTTCATAATATAAAGGGTGATGCAAACTATGTAGGTTTATCTGATTTGGTACCATTTGTGCATGATCTTGAAAGTTTACTGGAAGGATTAAAAAATGGTGTATTTAAGCAAACTGATAGAACTACTGATATAATATTTTCATCGATCGATGGGTTGAAAAAAATTATTGATGAGATTTCAGGCGGAGCCAGAAAGATTGCTGTTCCAAATATTTACAGGGTTATCCATGAATATCTTATACAGATGATAAATAATGAAAATAAAGATGATCAAATGAATTTATCATCAGTTCCTAAGTCCTTTATTGAGCAGGCAAAGCAATACCGCTATGTTCTTTCCTATTATATGGAAATGGACCTGAAATCTGATAAAGTCCGCAAAATAATTCAGCGAGCTTTGATAGGGCTTCGTTCTGCCAGCACTTATGTGAAATGTGCAACTCTTCAAACACTAGCTAATAGGGCATTGCAAGAATATAAAAATAATGATATGCCTATTTTAACCGAGAGCCTTAAAGAAATAAATTCATTTGTTGCCGGAATGACAGATGATAGAAAACGGATAGGGGAAATATTAGTTGAAGAGGGTAAAATACGAACCGAAGATGTAGAGGAAGCACTTTCTTTGCAGCGAAGCGTCGGGCAGATTCTAATTGAGCAGGGAAAGGTGAGTTCAGAAGATATTGAATCTGCAGTTCGTAAACAGTATCTGATGGAGATTGGCAGACAAATACGACCTGATATTGAAGAAAAACAGAGTGAAATACGCACTATGCGAGTAGAGGAAAGCAAAGTTGAAAAGTTTGCCAATCTCCTTGGGGAGATGGTTATTGCAAGGAATACTTACGAATATCTTATAAACCATCTTATTAGCCAGGATACTGCTTTGTCGGATAGACTCAAGCCATTAAAGGAGAATCTACACTTGTTTTCAAGGATAAAAAATGAGATGCAGACAGGAATTATGTCAATAAGGATGATTCCAATAAAATCCATATTTATGAAATTCCAACGTGTTGTACGGGATATTGGAAGAAAGCAAAATAAGGAGATCGAGCTTATTATTCATGGAGAAGAGACTGAGGTTGATAAGAAAGTTGCAGATATGTTATCTGAACCACTGGTACACATGGTTCGAAATTCCTGTGATCATGGAATCGAATCCAGAGAGCAAAGGTTGAAGGCTGGTAAACCGGCAAAAGGTACTGTTATTCTGAATGCTATGCAGGAAGGAAGAAATATAATAATCAAAATTATTGATGATGGTCGGGGGCTTGATAGAAATAGAATATATGAAAAAGCAATTAAAATGGGACTTAATCCATGTTCAGCGCAAGACAATCAGATATTTCAGTACATT
>CAYPMS010000143.1:0-8955 GCA_964411655.1 uncultured Fibrobacter sp. | reverse complement strand
TCTCCATGTCACTCACAATGCACTCCTTTCGAAAATTAATACAAGGTTTTTCAAAATAAGATTAAATGTTTATAATCATATCACATGACAAGTCCACCATCGACAGTCAAAACCTGTCCGGTAATATAGTCGGATAGTGAAGAGCTTAAAAACAGCACGGCATTAGCTACATCCATGGGTGTTCCCAGTGTCTGAAAAGGAATCTGACTGGTCATTTTCTGCTTATCGGTTTCGGAAAGCTTATCTGTCATGGCAGTTTTGATAAATCCGGGAGCGACAGCATTTACATTTATTGAACGGCTGGCAAATTCCCTGGCCAGAGTTTTTGTTAACCCGATCAAACCTGCCTTGGAAGCAGAGTAATTAGCCTGCCCCGCATTACCCATCAGACCTACCACCGATGCGATATTAACGATTTTTCCGCTTCGGGCTTTCATCATCGGCTTTGCAGCCTCTTTGCAACAAAGAAATGCGCTTTTAAGATTGATATTTAAAACCAAATCCCAATCGCTCTCCTTCATGCGCACCAGTAAGCCATCTCTGGTGATTCCGGCATTATTTACCAGAATATCGATTTTTCCAAAGGTATTCAGAAATGTATTGAACATTGCCTCTACATCAGCTGAACTGGAAACATCAGCTTTGATTGCAATGGATTTACGCCCGAGTTTCTGGATTTCAGCTGCAGTTACATTTGCAGTTTCCAGATCAAGATCACTGATTGCTACATCACATCCGGATGCTGCAAGCCGGAGCGCAATTTCTTTTCCTATACCCCGTCCGCCTCCGGTTACCAGAGCACATTTTGAAGAAAGGTCAATCACGTATAAAGCTCCTTATTATAAATTCAGTTATTAGTTAGCAGAGAATATATGTTTGTAGCAGTATCACTAGGAACAACATTCAATGAGTCACTGCATTTTTTGGCCAAACCCTTAAGTACATTTCCAGGTCCGGTTTCAATACAATTGCCATAATCCAGTTCACTCAGCGCCTTCATAGACTCGACCCAACGCACCGGAGAAGTCAACTGTTTCACCAGCAAACCCTTGATAACCTGAGGATCAGTTTCCGGTTTTGCAGTCACATTAGTAATAACCGGGCATATCGGCGCAGAGAAACTTAGTGAATCCAGAATTTCCTTGAATTCATCGGCAGCACTTTGCATAAGAGGAGAATGAAAAGCACCACTTACCGGAAGAAGCAGGGCTCTTTTGGCACCTGCGGCCTTAAGTTTTTCACAGGCATCTTTGACTGCTGGAACTTCTCCGGAAATGACAGTCTGTTCTGGAGTATTTTCATTTGCAGGAACAACAATGCCGGAAGTCACAGTTTCGAGCACTTCAGAAATTTTTTCTTTACTTAGTCCGATTATCGCAGCCATGGTTCCAGGTTTACTTTTACCTGCAGCAGCCATTAGTTCACCTCTTTTGGCCACCGCTTTTAAAGCATCTTCAAAAGAGAGAACCTTTGCACCATAAAGAGCGCTGTATTCTCCAAGAGAATGCCCTGCAGTAAAAACAGGAGTAATCCCTTTCTCACCAAGAATATCGGTGATTGCTGCTTCGACAGTAAACAGCGCAGGTTGAGTGTTCTGTGTGGCTGTCAATTCCTCCAGGGGACCATTGAAAATAATTGAGCTAAGGTTGCGCCCAAGAATCTGATCAGCCAGATTGAAACGGTCTTTGGCGACCTGGAAAGCGTCATAAAGGTCTTTTCCCATGCCAACCGACTGAGATCCCTGCCCGGGATACAGAAACGTGTATTTCATACTTACTCCGCCTATTGAAACGTTTTAAAAACGAATAATCGCACTACCAGCCACTAATCCACCACCCAATGCAGTGATAAGAACCCTGGTTCCTTCGGTAATTTTACCCTGGTTCCACACCTCCTCCAATGCAATGGGAATGGAGGCGGAAGAGGTATTGCCATATCGTTCAAGATTGGAAACAACTTTACTGGATGGAATATTCAGACTTTGAGCCACAGCCTGAATAATACGGATATTCGCCTGATGCGGTATAAGATAATCCACATCATCCAGTTTCAGACCTGCTGCATTTAAAGCTTTGCTGGAGGCTTCAGCCATGTTTCGTACAGCATGTTTGAAAACTTCGTTTCCCTTCATTCGCATGGTACGGTTTTCACCCCATGAGGGCAGCTCAAGTATGTCTCCCTGAGTACCATCACTGACAAGGTAACTGGAAATGATCCCCTTATCCTGCTGGGTTGTACCCTGCAATACAACAGCACCGGCACCATCCCCAAACAGAATACAGGTGGTACGGTCTTTCCAATCAAGAGTTCTGGAGATTAACTCAGCACCTACCACCAGGATATTTTCCCCTTGTCCGGAAAGGATCATTCCGTTAGCTACAGTCAATGCGTAAACAAATCCTGCACAAGCCGCACTTATGTCGAATGCGAATGCATTTTTACACCCCAGTAAAGACTGAATTCTGCAGGCAGTAGAAGGGAAAAACGAATCAGGAGTGAAAGTAGCACAAATAATTCCGTGGATATCGTCGGGGCTTATTCCCGCCCTTTCAAGAGCCTGACTGGCAGCTTTGGCACCCAGCTCAGATGCTCTGGTCTGCTGGTCCAAAGGTGCAATGTGTCTGCATTTAATGCCGGTTCTTTGAACAATCCATTCATCAGAAGTATCTACGATCTTTTCCAGATCTTTATTCGTCATGGTGTTGTCGGGAACGAAAGTACCGACAGAAATAATCTGAGCACGTTTGAAATTTGTCACAATCTTTATTCACCTTTCGGTCGCGCTGCTTTTGACCATACAGCCTCAAGCTGAACAGCCTTGACTGTAGCAATTATAGCATGAGCAATAGCACGCGATGAAGAGCCGCCGTGAGCTTTTAGCACGGTACCCCTGATCCCCAGAAACGGTGCAGCACCATAATTCTCAGGATCAAAAGCCGCTATATGGTTCTTAATGATTTCAGACTTCTTACCTAACATTGATTTTACCAGAAGATGAAAACTTTCACATGTTTTCAGCAGAACATTTCCTGTAAAGCCATCGCAGACCACTACATCTGCTTCACCAGCCAATACATCATTTCCCTCTACAAAACCGATATAATCGATGCATTTTTTTTTCAGTATCTCCCCGGCATCACAAATCACCCGAGTGCCCTTAATCGGTTCTGTTCCTATGTTGAGTAATGCAACCGCAGCAGATTCCTTCTGAAGATAACGCTTTACATAATCATGCCCTAAAAGGGCAAATGAAACTAAATGTTCTGTTCTACAATTGAGATTGGCACCCACATCCAGCAGTAATACCGGTTTTTGTTTAACAGTAGGTAGAAATGCAGCCAGAGCAGGACGTGCTGCACCTTCAGATCGCCCCAGAATGAATAATGCTGCCCCCATTAATACTGCTGTGTCCCCAGCACTGACAGAGGCATCAACAATACCCTCCTTTTGTAAGCTAATACATCGTACTGCGGCAGAATCGGCCTTTTTTTTCCAGACACGTGCCCGCTGTTCCTGAGAAGATATTGTATCTGAACAATGAACAATCTCAAAGTTACCTGCAGTATTCTTACTGTCTGTCTGAGCAAGTATTTCTTCTATAGTATTTCGATCGCCACACAACCAAGCTTTAAAAGGGGTCTTACAGAGCTTACGCGCTTCCAGTAAACCTGTAATAAGGACTTTTGAACCATAATCACCACTTTCAACATCAACAGCCAGGCGGATTTCTTCCATACTACGAAAACTGCTTAGTTGCTTTATTATTCGGGCTGCTTAACCTCAACACCTGCATAATAGCCACAATTGTTACAAACTCGGTGAGCAGTTTTTGGCTGCTTGCAGTGCGAACAAATAACCGGCTTTGACGGTTTAAGCGCCAAATGACTGCGACGTCTGTCCCGCCGTGCACTGGAATGATGTTTCTTTGGTACTGCCATGTAACCTCCCTTAAAAAAATTATTAATTCCTACTTTTTTAACTTTTTCAATGCTTCCCATCGAGGATCAATGGTTTTATTCTCTGGAAACTTATCTTCACTCCCAAAAGAAACATTTTTCAAGCCATCAATGTCGATACCTTCACAAGACTCGGCACATAAAGGTTTCAATGGAACCGAAAGCATAATCTCGTCAAAGAAAGCCGGACTAATATCAACCTGTTCATGACGATTGTCATAGTAAAAATCCACATCTTCAGAATCGCCCTGCATACTGCAATTGCCAGTCCGCTCTTTAATTACCAATCTGAAATCACCGTTAATCGTCAAAGGATAACCATTCAAACATCTTGAGCATTGCAGTTCAAATACACCTTTGAAAGTGATATGAACATAGGCCGTTGATCCCATCCGGTCGATTTCTGCATTATAAGAGATTTCTTCTAATAAAGAAGGCAGATCTGCTTTGACAGACTCAAGGTTGGTTGTACCAGTCAAAGTGGTATGGCCCTCAGAAAGAATTTGCATATTAATAATCATAGCCATCACCTCAGTAAAAACAGGTTCAAACTTAAATAAACTGATATAATTCGAATAAGTTATCTTAGAATTACCTGTTTTTTCTCTGTCTGCACTCTTTTTTAAGCTCTACAAAATAATTCCTCTTTCAGACTATATCAAGATTGTCTTCCAACTAAAAAACCAAAAAACAAGTATTATAGAATTAGCAGATTCAATTCTTCAAGGTAGAGATTAAATCGCTTGCAGTTTTAAACTTCTGGTAAGCCTGCCCTGCTTTTTTACGTACAAGCCGTTCCCTCATTAATTCCTGATGAGTGTCTTCAGCGTTGTAGTAATTTCGGTAATTTAATGCTGCCTCTCCCAGAAATATTAGAGCAGAATCAACCTCCTTGCGGGCATCGGGTAGAAATGTATCAGAAAATTGGATATTTTGATATTCTTCCTTCAACTTTTCTACTTTCTTCTTGCATTCGATAGCTCTGCCAATCAGGGCATCAACATCCTGGGTCTCATCTTGAAAATTAACATTGATCAGAGATGAAGCAAGCCCGGTACCGGTAGCTATGACAGGATTAAACAGTGCTACCATCCCGATCTCTTTTTCTTTATTCTTCAGAGATCTTTGCTGCTCCAGAATTTTTTCCTCTGCCAGACGATTCTCTGCCTCCAGACGCTTCATTTCCAGCATTTTGTGATTATTCTGGTCAATATTCACATATTGAATGACTCCCCAAACATTGCCAGCCAGCATCAGTGTTGCCAAAAAATAAGAAAGACTCAATCTGGCAGTACCATGTGCATTAATGGCAATCATGTATGCCAATAACGTCATAGAACAAGAAATACCTAACAGTATAATTTCAATACTCATTATCATTCCTCTTCCGTATAAGAACTGACTCAATTCTAGTCGGATTAGCTAATATAATATAGAAATCCCAACCATCAATCATAAATCTATCTCCTGTTTTGGGAATCCTGCCAATGTAATTGGTAAGCAAACCATTCAAGGTCCTGGCTTCAATATCGGAGTTTTTCAATTCTTCAGGTAGCCAGGCCTGGATCTGTCCAATGTCCTGAGCACCGGAAAACATCATAGTTTTGATGTCTGCGGGCTGCTGGGATATGGTGGTTATCCGAAAAATAACTTCCAGAAATTTATTCATACCCGTTGAAAGAGCAAAAACACCACAGAAAGTACCGAATTCATCTAAAACACAGGCTCTATCATTACCGGTATTTAAAAGGATTCTCACCAGTTCTGCAATTTCAATACTTTCCGGAACCCATACCGGTGGTTCCATCACTTCACTTACAAAAGCCTTCCTGTCTGTTTTCATCAATTTGGAAAGACTCACCGTTCCAATAATCTGTTCAGAATATCTAATATCTCTGATCAGCAAAAAAGTTTGATTCGCATTTATTACCTTCTCTAAAGCAGAAGCTACGATCGTATTCTCAGGAATTATCTGCAAAAGCGAGCGATGAGTCATTAGTTTTCTTACAGGTTGAACGCCTTCATCCAGAATTCCAAGTATTATTTTCTGCTCATCAGATGAGATTGCGCCTTTTCGGGCAGATTCCACAATTCCTGTCTTTAACTCTTCCATTGTAATAAAGGGACTGGGTTTCCGCAAGTGTAGTCTGAATCGATTGAGAAAGAACTGATTTGTGCTTTGGATTATAGCCAAAACAGGGCTGAGAATATTTTTCAAATGAAACAGACATGGGGAAAAAATGAGTGCTACCAGTTCATTTTTTTTCAAAGCAATATTTTTGGGCAGTAATTCACCAAAGATAACTATTATCAAAGTTGCAATTACCAGGGTCAGCAGCGGTGATTGTACTCCCGTAATCCTATTAACTAAAGAATACATCAGGCCAGTCAGTGTGATGTTTACAAAAGTATTGCCAAGAAGTATCAGCAGCATTGTTCGCTGCCCATCATGTAATAATTGAAACACCGTATGAAAGGATTTTTTAGGATTATCCTCAAAAAAAGATACACGTTCCTTGGGAATAGAAAAAAGAGCAGTCTCAGATGCAGAAAAAAAGGCTGAAACTCCCAAGAAAAAAAGTGTAGCTAATATCAATAAAATTAAGATCATGAAATAACTGATGTTTTCCCAAGGCAAAAAAAGTGACAAATAAGGTATCCAAGGTTCTCTGCGAATCTGAATTGAAGATACCTTATTTTTTAGTTTTAAAATGGAAGATCCTCATCCACTGCAGCACTGCCACTGCCTGGTTCCACCGGAGCCATATCAAAACCAGGGACATTCTGATCCATCACAGATGGCCCCATATCATTTGCAGAGGAGTTGCTATTGCCAAGGAACTGAACCTGATTAGCCACAATCTCGGTACGATACTTTTTAACCCCATCGCGGTCATCCCATGATCGAGTGGTTATCCTACCTTCGATATAGGCACTGCGACCTTTCTTTAAATATTGATTAACCAACTCTGCCAGTTTCCCCCAGACCACTATATTATGCCATTCCGTACGATCCTGTCGCTGCCCGTTCTTATCACTCCATCTTTCGGTTGTAGCCAGAGGGAATGTAGCAACCGCCTGACCACCAGGAGTATATCGCAGCTCCGGATCCTTACCCAAATTTCCTATCAGAATAACTTTATTAACCCCCATAGTACCTCCATTAAAAAGATTTTGTTGTTAAGAATATGATCTAGACCTCTAATAAAAGCAAGAAATAAAGACGGTCAAATCCCAGTCTTTCAGTAATTATTTTTTGGACACGAGAATAATAGTTGCAATTGCTGCTGCAATAATAGTAGAAATTACCGGAATGATCAATACTGGCCTGATTTTTCTTTTATTAATCGAATTTTCAAGATATCTCCATAATTGTAGACAAATAGTTGAATCGGATGAACGAAATGCCTCATAGTGCAATCCATCCTTGATAGTGAAACGAACCTGAGCTCGTTTGCCAGTTAATGCCATAGATGATTCAAAATTCCATATTTCAGGATCACTTATAAGGTCAGTCCCCCGGATCGTCAAAGATGGCGCACTTATGGAAACGTCATAAAAATCGATAATCAGTTTTTTGCCAGACCTATCATAATACAACCAATACTCCTGAGGCACAAATGATTTAAAAACAATATTTATACTATATATAATGCGATTTTTTATGATCTTAGGTGGCCCAACCCTTGGAATTGCCTCTAGCACTATTTCCTGAAATGCATCTGCTCTAAATGAAAGCAGTAAAAGCAAGATGACCGGACCAGTTTTAAAAAAATCCGATTTCATATCAGTCACTCAGGAGAAATCGAAACGAATGGAAACATTAAAGATATTATAGTATAGTAAGATATCCAGAAAAAAGCTCAATTGCTACATCCTAGTATACATTAAATTCCAAGTGCATCCAATTAAAAGCTGCGTCAATTAAACCACAAAAAAGTATTTTAATGCATTCAGCATTATTATCTGAAAATCACACCAGAGAAAGAATTAAGATGTCTTTTAACAGCGAACTAACTGTCGCCCTTGATACAGCCATCAAAGCAGGGAAAAAACATCTCGAATTTCAACATAAATGTTTATCTATAGAGATTAAACAAGATCGCTCACCTGTAACCGAAGTAGACAAATTATGTGAAAATTTTATCCGGGAAAGACTACTCAGTGCTTTCCCCAATGATGGATTCCTGGGAGAAGAGAGCGGGAACCATAAAGGAACCAGCAATCGATGCTGGATTGTGGACCCTTTGGATGGAACAAGACCCTTTATCAGAGGGATTCCAACTCACAGCGTACTCATCTCGCTCGAAGAAAACCATGAACCCGTAGTCGGAGTGATCCATCTGCCAGCCATGAATATTACTTGCTGGGGAGCTAAAAATTCAGGTGCATTTCTCAATGGAGAAAAAATCTCTGTCTCCGAAACCGACTCCTTAAACAACGCGATCGGAAGTGCCCTGGGCTTTCTGGAAAAAGCTGATCAATTGGAAGGAGAACGACTCTTCAGGTTCATGAAAAGCTGGAATTACAATTACGGTTTTATGGATGCCTATACATATGTAGCCATAGCCAGCGGTAAGCTAGACCTATGTGTAAATCTACTGGATAAAGCATGGGACTGCACTGCTGCAGCCTGTATCATAAAAGAAGCTGGTGGAGAATTTTCTGACATTTCCGGAATACGATCCACTCACCATGGAAACATCGTTCTGTCTAATGGGATTCTGCATGAACAGATAATTTCAGCTTTGAATTCATGACTGGTTTGGGCAATAAAAAACCAGCTCTCGCCCAAGTGCATGACATATTTTATTCCATTAAAATAGGATAAACAATTGAATTATTACTTAATCTGAAAAGACAATATTACAGTACCGTTTTCGAATTTATTTGTTATTCAGCATACTATTAGCATATCACACTTACGGAGGACTCCTTGTCAATATCATCGGCAAGACGATCAGAACAGGCAGGCATCTTTCATTTCCTCAGAGAAATG
>CAYPMS010000142.1:0-9118 GCA_964411655.1 uncultured Fibrobacter sp. | reverse complement strand
TTTTTTCATCAAACGATTCTCCGGAAATTTCTAATTGAGCAGCATCTTTTGAATTCGGGATAAGATCTATAAGATCTCCCTTTTTTCTGAATTCGTCACCCTTTGAATATTTGTAATCTTTCATTTTTATTGATACTATCTTTGCACCCTTCTCACTTATCCCAATTTTCATCTTTTTATTTTCTACCCAAATAGTATCAATCTTTTTCTCTTTTTCAGCGATTATCTCTTTTTCAGTAATTATCTCTTCCTTATTTTTTTCTTCCTTATTTTCTACTTTTTCCTCTATGTTCTTTATTTTTTCTTTCTCTTTTACTACCTCACTCTTTTTAGCAATGGCAGTTTGACTGTAAGGTACATACTTTTTCCCTTTTATTTTTTCTACCCAAAATTTTTGATACATCGGGCTACTGAAAAAAACTAAACTTCCTAATATCAGAATAAATGCGAATATAGTGTTTTTGTTCACTTTTATACCTTTCTATTTTACAGGATCGTATCCACCTTTTGAAAATGGATTACACCTCATTATTCTAATTATTATTAAACATAATGCTTTTGAAATTTTATACTTTCTTATCGCCTGTTCTGCATATACCGAACATACAGGTTCGTACTTGCAAGTTCCTTCAGGAATAAAGAAAATATTTTTAATTATTCTTTTCCCTATTTTCATTATTAAAATGGTAATTTCTTTGCATTTTCCTGCCATTTTTTATAACACTGAGCCATTTCTTTTCTTAATTCAATCCCAGATTGGGGCTGGATGAGGATATCAAAGTAAGGTGGGAATTCGTTATCGTTTTTCCTGAATATTTCTCGGAAAAATCTTTTTATTCTATTTCTTCTTACAGCATTTCCCGTTTTTCTGGAAACCAATACTGCTAATCTGTCATTTTTCTCTTCATTTACCCTGTATATTATCTTATATCCTAAACAACTATATCTCTGTCCATTTTTTAATACTTCAGAGATCTCTCTTTTCTTCTTTATTCTTCTATTTTTTTTCATTTCGAAAAAAGCACCTCCTTCTTATTAGAGGCGCAATCTTCTTACATAGAATCAGCAACAGTAAGTCTTTTTCTTCCTTTGTCCCTTCTTCTTTTTAGTACTTTTCTTCCGTTTGCGGTTTCCATTCTACTTCTAAAACCGTGTTTGTTTGCTCTTTTCCTTTTGGATGGCTGAAATGTTCTTTTCATTTTTTATCTCCTTTAAAAATAATCTTTTAAAAATGCTTTCAGTTTCATGTTCAAGTCAAATTCTTTTTTGATATATATTTGTATTGTACTTTTTTTTCACAATCTTTTAATTTATTAGCATGCATTCTTCTCTCTGGCAAAATATTCTTTCTTCCATCTCCGGCTCAATCGATGAACATCGTTTTGAAACTTGGTTTCGACCTCTTGTTCTAAATTGCAGTAATGATATTAATACTCTATCCTTATCTGCCCCCAATCAATTTATTTCAGATTTTCTCGATCAAAACTATAAAAATATGATTCTTTCTATAGCTCAAAATTTTTCTAAAGACATAAAAAACGTTACTTTCACGGTGGGTTCCTTACCTTCACATCTTTCCGATGAAAAATTAAAAAAATTAACTCCTTCAACAACCTCTGAGTCTTCCAGCTCTTTTCCTCAACTAAACAAACGTTTTACCTTAGATACTTTTGTCGTTGGTCCCGGTAATCAATTTGCCAGAAGTGCTGCTTTAGCTGTTGCCGAAGCTCCTGGAAAGACCAAATTCAATCCTCTTCTTATTTATGGCGGAGTAGGTCTAGGAAAAACTCACCTTCTTCAATCAATTGGCAATTATGTCTTATCTTATTCCTCAAAATATGTGGTTACTTATATCACCTCAGAAGAATTTTACCTTAATTTCATAGATGCTATTAAAAACAATAACACTAAAATTTTTACTTCCCGTTTTCGCTCCTCTGATCTTCTTCTGGTCGATGATATTCAATTTCTGGCAGGAAAAGAAAGTACCCAGGAAGAATTTTTCTATATCTTTAATACTCTTTACCAGAATGGAAAACAGATTGTCTTAACCTCTGATCTTCCCCCAAACTCTTTGAAAGGTTTGCAAGATCGTTTAGTATCCCGTTTTCAGTGGGGTTTATCTGTTGATATTCAACCCCCTGATCTTGAAACCAGAGTAGCTATCTTAAAAAAGAAAGCTGAAGAAGATAATCTTAGTATTCCTCAAGATGTTTTATACTATATAGCAGAAAATGTCTCTTCTAACATTCGTGAACTTGAAGGTGTCGTTATCCGTCTTCTTGCCTATGCCTCCATTACTAAGACAGACATCACAAAAGAACTTGTTAAAAATGTTCTTAAAGAATCCATAAAAACCGATAAATCGCGTATTTCCATAGATAAAATTATTGAAAAAGTAGCTCAATACTATAAAGTTCCTGTTAACAATATACGTGAAAAAAATAGAAGAAAAGAGGTAGCTCATTGTAGACAGGTTGCAATGTACATCTCAAAGATGATTACAAATTATTCCTTAAAAACAATAGGATTAAATTTTGGGGGAAGAGACCATAGTACTGTAATTCACGCAATTCAACAAATAAGTACTCTTTTAAAGAGCGATCTTTCTTTATCCAGAGATATTGATATTATAATTAACAGCCTTGAATAACTAACATTATTCCTGTTATTAATTTGTGCATAAAATATTAAAAAAAAGATATTAATACTGTGTTCTCAATTTTTATTTTCATCTTAAAATATTATCAACAAATCATTGCACAATAAAATCAATGATTTATATATTTTTCAACACTTATCCACATTACTATAAACTAACACTTTTTTAATAGATTAGATTATTTTGTATTTTTCAATATGTTTATAATGTACCTTTTTTACTGGAGCAAATATGTCTATTTCAATTCAAAAAAAAGATCTTTTTGATTTGTTGCAGAAAGCTTTTCCTATAATACCTGCTAAAAGTTCCCTTCAGATACTTACAAATTTCAAGCTCACTTATACCGGTTTTAATCTTGAAGTTTCTGCAACTGATTTGGATCACTCCCTGAGAGTAGTCTCTGGTGCAAGCGGGACAGGTCCATTTGATGTGACAGTGAATGGTAGAAAAGCATTTGAAATAGTACGAGAGCTACCAGAGGGAAATGTTACTCTGAGTCTTGATGAAAATGTTCTGATAATTCAAAGCGATAGTGGCTTTTCCTGCAAAATAGCAGGTTCAGATTCCAGAGATTTTCCAGGTTTTCCAGTTATTTCCTCTGATAATGAGTTTGAAATCTCATCATCAGAATTGAAGGAATTGATACTGAAAAGCAGCTTTGCAGTGGCTAAAGATGAAACCAGAGCTTGCCTATGTGGTATTCTTTGGGAAATCAATCCGGATAAAACCGGTATGATTGCGACTGATGGTCACAGGTTAGGAAGTTCTTTTATAAATACATCTATTCCTTTAGAATCAAAGCTGAGTGGGATTATTTCTCCAAAGAGTGTGCTGAATTTAGTAAGGATGCTAGATTCCAAAGCTTCTGATGAAATGGTGAAGGTGAATATTGGAGATAAGTACATCAGCTTTTCAACACCTAATCTGATGATGTGTTCGAAACTGATAGAAGGTCCTTACCCTGATTACACAAAGGTAATTCCCAGAAACAATCCAAAAAAAGCTGTTATAAACAAGTCTATTCTCCAGGATGCAGTTCGAAGGGTTTCAGTATTATCCAACCAAAAGACTCATCTGGTAAAATTTGCTTTTTCCAAAGGAAATTTAGAGATTGTAGTGCTCAACAGAGATATTGGAGGAGAGGCTAGAGAAATTATTTCCATTGATTATGACAATGATGATCATAACATCGGATTTAATGGACAGTATTTATTAGAAATCTTAGATATAATTAAGACTCCAAAAGTGATGATCGAAATGAATACCCAAATAAGTGCATGTTTAATCTTTCCTGTGTATGAAAATGAAACTGATAAAAAAAGCGAAGATCTATTTCTAATAATGCCATTGAGAATAATGGAAGAACTTTAAAAAATAAGGAATAAGTTATAAAATATTAAAGAAGACAGGTGTAAAATTTTGATAAAAGAATGAGAAGTGAAAAAAACTCTGAGAGCGCTCTTTTGTTATATCATTATTTCAAAGGTAATCTTATACGCTGATATTGAGCAGAGTAATTTAACTTATCATTCTCACTCGCTACATTTGTTTTCTAATCCATCGATTATATCTACCCAGCAGGGAATTCCTTTTTCTGCTGTTTTTTTCATTCCTTCTGCTGAAGAAATTTTAGAAGCAGCGACTTCTTTTAGTATTATTCTGGATAAAAATGCTTTTTCTATAGGTTATGAGAGAAATGAAATTCTAAAAAATCGATTTATCAGCGGTTATTCTTTTAAAAAAGAGTTCTTCTATTTTGGATCTTCATTTTCTTTCCTGATAGATAGTTCAAAAGATCCAAATTTTCTCCTGGATGTGTCTTCTACTATAAAGTTACCTCAATCCAGATTTATCTCTCTTGTATTTAATAACATCCAATTTACTGAAAAAGTCCACAGATCAATCTCTCCCAAAGGAAGTATATCATTCTTTGGAGATATTCCATGGATCGAGAAAAATTTAGGTTTTGATTTCAGCTATTATTGTATTATCGATGATTTAAAAGAAGGAAGAATCGATCATGGAGCAAAAATTAACATCGTTGGTACTTTTTTTAATCATCCGTTGATGTATTATTCGGCAGGTTATGATTTATTTGGTGGCAAATACAGTAAAATAAACCAGTTTTTTTGTGGCAATCTGGGTCTTCAGTTGAAAATAAATGAAATATCAACCGGCTTATCTTACGGGGTAAAATACAGTATAAATAATTCAGATTATAAAATGAATCTGCAATTGAATTTTAATCCCACTATCATTCAATACAATCAAAAAGCTCAGATAAACTTAAAGGTAATGAAAGCATCCGAAAAAAATCCTGGAGTTTATGTATCCTTTGATTATTTGAATTTTAGCAAAAGTTCTGGTATAAAAAATTGGGTTTTGGTTTTTTCATCTTCTCCTTCAAACGAAGGAAAAATAATAAAGAGTTTTTCTGGTGGTGAGTTGCCTCCATCTTCGATACACTGGGATTTAAAAGATGTTTCAGGTAAATTTTATGATCAGGAAGTTATTTATATTAGAGGGATTATTACTGATACTTTCAATAAAATTTCTGTAACGCCATGGATAACTTTTTATCCACATAAGTAGACTTTAAATTACTTCATCTGAACCAGAGAAACTGATCATGCATTTTAAAGAGTCTTTTTATTTTAACCTAAATCGTACGATTCAGGCTTAATACAAAAAAATGGTTGTAGCCTGAATTTAATTCAAACTAAAAATTCCTTATTTTCGTAATATTTTAAATGAATCTTCGCCGTCTTCAACTCACTGCTTTCAGAAATTATCATTCTCTTCAACTTTTTTTTCCTGATGAAGGTGCAATTTTTGAGGGAATCAATGGTTCTGGAAAGACCAATATTCTGGAAGCCATCTATTTATTATGCACGGGTCGTTCGCAACGGGGATCAAAAAGATCTGATATGATCAATTTCGAATCGGATAATACATACATTGAAGGAGAATTTGATTATGGAGATCGATCGTCAGTTGCTTCTATGGGATTTAGCCGAGATAAGAAAGTAGTAATGAGATTTGATGGGATTTTGGTAAAAAAATTTACAGAATGGTTTGGTAAAAGACCGGTTATCTCCTTTGGAACAGATGATTTGCAATTAGTCAGCGGAACCCCTGAATTGAGAAGGCGTTTTATAGATCTTTTGTGCAGTCAGATTGATTCAGAGTATTTAGAATCACTTATCACCTACAAACATTTTTTATCATGTCGCAATCAAATCCTGAATTCAAATTTCGATAAGATTCAGTGTGAAATTTATGAGGAGAAGATGGCTCAAAGCGGAGCAGAAATTTTTATGAAAAGAAAAGAGATTATATCATTTTTGAGCCCTTCTCTGGAGGATTTTTACAGAGAGATCAGTGGGAACCGGGAGAGTGCCGGATTGTTGTATGAACCATCAGTTCCTTATGATTGTAGTAGTAAAAATGAATGGAAAAATGTATTTTATGATTTGCTTAAAGAGCGAAGGAATAGAGATATAGAGACTGGTTTTTCTACAGTTGGACCTCATCGTGATGACATTTGCTTCCTTCTAAACCAGAAACCATCTAAAACATACGGTTCCCAGGGCCAATGTCGATCGATTGTATTATCATTAAAATTGAGTTCAGTATCATGTTTAGAGCACTTTCGACAGGATAAAATGATTTTTTTGATCGATGATGCTTTATCGGAACTGGATCAGGACCGGACTTCAAGAGTTTTACCTTTGATAGAAGATAAAGGTCAGGTTTTTATAGCCACACCGGTATTCAACAGTCCAATAAATAAATCACTTCTAAGATGTAAAATTAAAGATGGTATGGTTAGAATTGAATGAGAAGATACACACAACCGAAAAAAATAGATTCGATATTGGGAGAAATCCTTTCAAACCGCGGATATCTGAGTGTTTGTAAAGAATATGATGTAATGTCACAATGGAAAAATATTGTAGGGGAAAAAATTTCCGATGTAACTGTCTGCAACAGAGTCGAAAACGGGGTTTTATTTGTTAAGGTAGACTCATCTGCCTGGCGCCAGGAACTGGTATTTTTGAAAGTGAAGATATTGCAGCGGATAAAAGAAAGCACAAATTGTAACAGTATAAAAGATATTGTTTTTTATTAGCTATGCATTGTACTTTGGAGAGCAAAATGAGTAATAATAACTATACTGCAGAGAGTATTAAAACCCTCAAGGGCCTCGAAGCGGTTCGTAAGAGACCGGCAATGTATATTGGCAGCACAGGTTCTGCCGGTTTACATCACCTGGTTTATGAAGTAGTAGATAATTCGATTGATGAAGCACTTGCCGGATACTGTGATAGAGTAGATGTTTTTATTCATGCGGATAATTCCATTACGGTGCTTGATAACGGAAGAGGGATACCGGTAGATTACCATGCGGAAGAGAAAATGTCCGCATTGCAGCTAGTTCTTACAACCCTTCATGCAGGAGGAAAATTTGACAATTCATCTTATAAGGTATCGGGTGGATTGCATGGAGTCGGTGTATCTTGTGTTAATGCCTTGTCGCTTTTTCTTAAAGTAGAAGTGTACCGTGATAATAATATTTATTTCATGGAATTCAGCAGAGGTATTCCTCGGGAAGAAATAAAAATTATTGGTAGCACTGAAAAAAAAGGTACAAAGGTAACCTTCCTTCCCGACCCCAAAATATTTGAAACAACCGAATTCAGTTTTGATATCTTGACGAAAAGACTCAGAGAACTTGCTTTTCTTAACAAGGGTTTAAGAATAACAATAACCGATGAACGGATAGAAGGAAAAAAGAATGATTTTTGCTATCCCGGCGGATTGATTTCTTTCGTCTCATATCTCGATGAAAACAAGGTTCCACTGCATCCTCAGCCTTTTTATTTCGACCAGTCAAGAGATGGTGCTGAAATTGAAGTAGCAATGCAGTACAATGATTCATACATCGAAAATTTGTTTTCATTTGCCAATAATATCAACACTGTTGATGGCGGTACTCATCTTTCCGGTTTTAAAAAAGGATTAACCCGGGCAATCAATAATTATATAACCGAGAATAATCTTCTTAAAAACAACAACAAATTAGAGCTGAAGGGTGAAGACTTCCGTGAAGGGTTAACTGCAATTGTCAGTGTTAAACTGCCAAATCCACAGTTTGAAGGTCAGACCAAATCAAAACTGGGCAATTCTGATATAATGGGAATTGTTGAATCAGCTATTGTGGATTCATTTGGAACATATCTTGTAGAAAACCCTGCAATTGCTAAAAAGATTGTTGATAAATGTGTAAATTCTGCCATTGCCCGTGAAGCTGCAAGAAAGGCCAGGCAGCTTGCCAGACGCAAAAGTGTTATGGATGGCGGCGGTCTTCCGGGAAAATTGGCGGATTGCACAGAACGGGATCCGGCCAAATGCGAGATTTTCCTGGTTGAGGGAGACAGTGCCGGAGGAAGTGCCAAGATGGGAAGGGACAGGACTTTTCAGGCTGTACTTCCTTTAAAGGGAAAAATACTGAATGTGGAAAAAGCCAGAATCGACAAGATCATCTCTCATGAAGAAATTCAGGTTATTGTTCAGGCTTTAGGTACCGGATTCGGTAAAAGTGAAGACGATGATGGTTTTAATATCTCTAAACTCCGTTATAATAAAATCATCATAATGACAGATGCAGATGTTGATGGATCTCATATCAGGACACTTCTTCTGACTTTCATCTTCAGACACATGCCGGGTCTGGTTGAAAACGGAAATGTCTATATCGCTCAACCTCCACTTTATAAACTGAAAGCAGGAAAAGAAGAGCGCTATGCATTTAATGATGAGGAAAAAGACCGCATTATGCAGGAATGGAAAGATAAAAAGAATGTAGTAATTCAGCGCTATAAAGGACTCGGAGAGATGAATCCTGATCAATTGGCTGATACTACAATGAATCCTGCCACCAGAACTTTATTGCAGGTAAAACTGGAAGATACAATCGAAGCAGACCGGATTTTTACTATGCTTATGGGAGAGGAAGTGGAACCTCGTCGTCGTTTTATCGAGGAAAATGCAAAAAAAGTAAAAAATCTGGATATATAAAAAATATGAATTCCAAACTCACTGTACTTCTAACAAATGATGATGGATACAGCTCGGAAGGTATCAAGCATCTATATGATATACTAACTGAATTTTATGAGGTAATAGTTGTTGCACCGCAACACGAACAGAGCGGTGTAGGACATGCATTTACTTTTAACCAGCCATTACATTATGAAAAAATTCCGGAAAAAACCGGAATTCAGGGCTATTTCGTCAGCGGTACACCGTCTGACTGTGTAAAATTTGCAATCAGTTATTTAATGAAAAATAAACCTGATATTATAGTATCCGGCTTGAATATAGGTGAAAATTCCGGCTTGTCTGCCTTCTATTCAGGAACAGTTGCTGCAGCAAGGGAAGGCGCATTCTGGA
>CAYPMS010000141.1:1792-9206 GCA_964411655.1 uncultured Fibrobacter sp. | reverse complement strand
TATATGCATCGCCCAATGTGCGAAGCAACGAAAACGAAGTCCCCGCCCCTACATCGGTGGCTATGCAGGTCTTAATCCCTGATTCTATTGTCTTTTTCAGATTAAAAAGACCGCTACCCAGAAAAAGATTGGAAGTAGGACAATGAACAATAACCGAACCTGCTGATTTCAGTCGTTTACTCTCCGATTGAGACAGATGAATACAATGTGCAAAAAATGAATAATCATCTACAAGCCCAGCCTTCTCGTAAACTTCAAGATAATCTTTACAGTCACTGAACAGCTCCAGTATAGTTTTAACTTCTGTAGTGTTTTCTGAAAGATGGGTCTGTATGAAAGTATCAGGATATTTTTTGTGCAGCTCCCCTGCCATTTTCAACTGTTCCATATCAGAGGTAATTGCAAATCTGGGTGTGATAGCATAGAGATTTCTTCCGTTACGATGCCATCTGCTGATCAGATACTCACAATCATTTCTGGCACTTTCAACAGTATCACAGATAGCAGACGGAGCATTACGGTTCATTAACACTTTCCCGGCGATAAGACGCATGTTGTATTCGGATGCAGCTTCAAATATCGAATCTACAGAAACAGCACTCTGCGTGGCGTATGTCATGGAAGTAGTCGTGCCGTTTTTAAGCAGTTCCTTTATAAAGAGTCTGGCGATATTTTGTGCACATTCCCTGTCATTGAAATGTTTTTCAACTTCGAAAGTGTATTCATTAAGCCAATCGATAAGCTGTCTTCCATAAGAGCCGATTATTTCACTCTGCGGGTAATGAATATGGGTATCAATAAATCCGGGCATCACAAGATAATCAGAATAGTCGATAATCCTGAAATCAGGATATTTTGATTTCATCAATTTAAAATCACTGACCTCTTTAATGTAGCCGTTTTCAATGACTAAACCGCCATCACCAAAGAAACGGTAACAGTCACCAGGACTGCTGCAACCGGAAGGATTCTTTAAGAAGTCAAATATCTGACCACGAACGATTGTTTTCATAATGTCATCCATCACACTATTGATTAATTCAAGTCTCGCATGGGAAAGAATCTCTCTGCCACATACTGTAACCATCAATCACCATCAAACAAAAAAGGAAAACTATATATCCTGTAAACTTTGACATCGAAGGTCTCCATTTTCCGGACTCCCAAGAAATTAATTGATTTCGTAACAACTCAGGTATCAGATGAAAAAAATAGCCTAATAATATCAAATCGTGAAAAACAACTTTGATTCGGGTAATTTGCATGATTAACGTGATAAGAGTAGATGTAATGGAGTTATATGTTAAAGTCGAGTCAATGATTACATATAATCGTTTCCCTACTTGCAGAGCTTTCAATATTTCAGAAAAATGAATAAGATGTTTTCTTTTTATTCCCTTCCGGAAGTCCCCCTTCGGATCATTTAGGGAAATACAGAATACACAAACAGGTGACCTCACTCTTTTCCTGATTCCCGACGTTTCGGTTTCACTTGCACAGACTATATTTCTGAAGTTGCAGTGAAGGGGAAAAGATAAACGTATAACCTTTGTAAGCCCAAAGAAGGGCAGAATATCGGTCCTGGGAACCTGGAAATATCAGATTGAGGCCGGTGAATGTTAAATGCAGGCCGGGAGATATCAAATGTAGGATAACCACGGATATTCTCAGCTTATTCCCATAACTTCCAGTATATTATTAAAAGTATTGTTCCATTAATCGACCCGTAATATCTGAAGGTTTATAATGAAAAAATTGAAACATGACTGCATACTCTTAACTGTTTTAATAATAATAACATCAGCACAGGCTTTATTTGCTGTAACAAAGAGACCTTTCAATTTTGTAATAGGTGTAAATGGCAATTTTAAAGATGCCATTGCCGCCGCTGCCAAATCATCGGGTGATCGTTTTTATCTCTTTTTTCCCGATGGAGAATATGATATAGGAACACTTACCGGTAATTCCAACCAGATGACCACATTTTCCGTTTCAAATGTCTCATTTATCGGACAAAGCGCTGACAAAACCATCATTTTCAATAAATCGATTGATGAAGGGATAAGCATCACTTCGACACTTTATTTTAACAAAGCAGATAACCTTTATCTTCAGGATTTAACGATTCTGAACAAGGCGAACTGGAACCAGCCATCAACCTATTCTCAAACAGGACGCCATGTGGCTGTCATGGAGCAGGGGAACAGGATTATCTATAAGAATGTCAAGCTATTGAGTACCCAGGACACCTACTACACAAAAGGAACCCGCACCTACTGGGAAAATGGAGAAATTCACGGAACAACCGATTTTATCTGCGGTGGCGGGGATATTTTCTTCAATGAAGTTCTTCTATACATTAACAAAGTAAGCTACATAACCGCACCTGCAACCAGTACAGACTGGGGCTATGTGTTTATGAACTGCACTATAGACGGTTCGGTTGACAGCTATCAACTGGGACGTCCCTGGAACAATTCACCCAAATGTGTTTTCATCAACACAACCATGAAAAAATTACCCACATCCGCAGCCTGGGGTGATCCGATGAATGTTGTACCTTCACTTTTTGCCGAATACAACAGTAAAACCGCTTCCGGGGCACTTGTAGATCTTAGCGGTCGTCGTACTACATACACCAAAAATGGGACCACCGTCAGATTAAATCCGGTACTAAGTGCTTCTGAAGCCGAGAAGTACACCGTGGAAAATGTATTAGGCGGATCTGATAACTGGAGACCAGCAAAATTAACCAAACAGGTAAGCGCTCCGGTTGTTACCCTGGATGGCTCAACTCTTAAATGGAACGATGATGAAGATGCAATGTGCTGGGTCGTATTTAAAAATGATGCATTTTACAAGTGCGTAACCATTGCTCATTGTGATATTGATTCTAAGGCAAAATATACTGTCCGTGCTGCCAATTCGATGGGTGGGTTAGGTGCCTCCTCAAATGTCATCGATGCATCTGTAACTCTCTGCAGCCTTTCTGTGTCAGTGCCCAAAGGCCATGGTACCGTTACACCTTCCGGAGGAAGTTTCCCAAAGGATCATAGCATAACGATAACTGCCATACCGGATAGCGGATGGATCTTTTACGAATGGGAAGGAGATCTTACCGGGAACACAAACCCCGCAACACTGATAATGAATGGCAACAAAACTGTAACTGCAAACTTTATTCAGGACACAAGAAAATACTATACGATTAACTTGAAAGCTTTGGTCGGAGGTTCAGTCAAACAGGACCCTGAAGGATCAAGACTTCCTGAAGGTACAAAGGTGACATTTACTGCTGCAGCCATAAAAGACTGGCGTTTCGAATTCTTTGATGGTGACTCCTTTAGCAGTCGGAACCCATATACCATTACCTCTTTAAACAGTGATCTTTCAGTTACAGCACATTTCAGTCCTTATGACAGATATGTTTTCGAGGCAGAAAATGGAACTCTCAAACAAGCCAATACAGAATCCAAAAATGCCGGTTTTTCCGGAACTGGATATGTTAATTTTTCGAATAATATGGGATCATCGGTGGAACTCCCAGTTTATAAGGTCAATAAAGCCTGTCCGGTTTTCATTACATTCTCCAACGGTTCCGATACAACCAGGAATTTATGTGTTTTCGTAAATGGTATCAGACAGATAGAATCTATCGGTTTTGAACCTACAGGAAACTGGACAAGCTGGGAATCAAAAGAGTTAGAGATTTCTTTACCTGAAGGTGGCTCAATTATTACTCTGGAGACAGTTGATGGTGCAGATGGGCCCAATGTTGACAAGCTGTTTTTTGTTCCCATTGCATCAGTTAAGGATCAAAAACCATCAATTTCAATACATTCGTGGTCTTATAATTCATCAAAGAAAGTTCTGTATTTACAGGCAAATGGTCTGAAATTTATTAAAGTCAGAGTGTTCTCTCTTAATGGAAAAGTAATACTGTTTAAAAATTTTAATCAAACCTCAATTAAAACCGGTTTAATCGAAGTTCATCTTCAAAATATTTCCAATGGAATTTATCTTATCGAATCTGAATCGGACAGAGGCTTTGATAAAAAATTACTGTATCTGCAGTAGTGTAAGATACTGTCCAGACCGATGCACCCCCGGATAGTCATTCAGTCGTTAAGTCAGAATGCGAGCGCTTTTGCCATCTAAATTGAGATATCTCTTTTTTCTTCTTCGGACTGGTTCTAAAACTTTAAAAAAGATAAGAAGCGCCCCGGCATTGACAAAGAAAATTGTTTTCATAAATTGATACGATGAACGTTCGCATTCTGATATCTACCTACAGGGCTAGCTGAAACCAATAAAGGGCGCATGCCTTACCGTTTATCTAATTTCTTAATAGCTATCAGAAGATTACTGTACTGAAAGGTATGAGGTAATTTTAACAGATACATTTTCTTTATATAAAAACTGCCTAATGGACAATTTAGAATAAAATCAAACAGGATGGACTCAAAAAAATGGCCATTAAGCCACTGTCTGAAAGACTGCGTATTAATGGCCGGTAAGTTAAAATCTGAACAGACTATAAATAAAACAGATTATTTATTTAAAAGCTCCTCATAGCCAAAGATCTGGTAGTTTCCGGTAGCATGGAGCATACCAAGCATGTAGAGTAATCCGTCGTAGTAAATGTACTGATCATCTGTCGGTGGCTCCATATCCCAAAGATCCTGAGCAAATTTAACACTCAGCAATGTACCATCCGATGACCTGGCGGTAGCCCTGTTTGCTGCATACGCGTTCATTGCAGCCAAACCCGGGCGCAGACCTGTTTTGTTCTGAGTATTGTCACCCATTTTTGAATTGCCATCGAGTGTCCAAAGCGGCCAATACCCTTTCCCTTCCCGTTTTGAATCGAAAAAGCCAAGGTATGTATTGTACCAATTTACAACAAAGGATTTATCCGATGAGGTTGTTGTTCCCTTCCATTCGCCATAATCCTTACTGGCCTGACCATCGAAGTAAAGGTCGGACAGCCACATATCCAATTCTACATTTTGTACAGTTCTCCATGCATCCCAATCGAAAGGAATGTTTGTGGTTGGGCTGCCTACCATCAGTCCTGTCTTAGTTGAGACACAACCGGCCAGATGTTTTCGACCGGCAACGGCTATATTAGCCCAGTCGGACTTGTGGTTGCCACACCACTTCGAAAACAATGTATAGAAAGCCGGCATTATATAAGATGGATCTACAGTGGAATTATTACGTACGAATACTGGCAAATTGCGGTTAAATACGCCGTTTCTGAACATTGCATCTGAAAGATCGTCGGCCTCTTTCTGATATTGGGAATCGTTCCATCTTCTGGCAGCGAAAAGCAGAGCCATTAAAAAGTACTCTTCACCATCGGGCGCATAATCTTGTCCTTTGACTTGTCCATTCGGCTGGCATTGCCAGTTAAACATCCCATCCGATCTTTTCATGTATCTTTTGGTCCACGCCCATATCTTGTCAAAAACATCCTTCATATCCAGTTGTACGGCTATCATCATACCGTAGGACTGCCCCTCTGAACGCACATCGTCGAACTCTACATCTTCGATATAAGCCATTGAGCCAATGTCGTTGTAAAGCTTGCTGCCATTTGGTTTATTTATAGTGTTCTTAAAATATATATCGACCATCTTTTTGATCTTCGCATCGCACTCTTCCCTTGTCTTACCGAGTACTTTTGTAAACAGACATTCTACATTGGGTCCTGCTGTATCCATTACTATTGCAATATCTTCCAGGCTGTAAGAAGTAAGCGGATGTTTTACAGTCTTATAACCGGATTTCGTGACGACAAGTGTATCAACACTTTCGTTTACAGCAGCAATGCTGGAAATGCCCGAAAAAGCCGATAACTGGGCTTTATTACCGCTGATGAAGATCTTGTTGCCGGCTGTAGCGATAAGTTTGCAGCTTACAGCAGATTTATCAATCGTAATATTCAATGCATATAATCCTGGTGCCATTTCCGGAAGTATATGTGACTGGAAGCCTGGAGTCATTGCAGGAAGTTGAATCACGGCAACTCTTTTGCCATTGCCTGAAAAGAGTGCGATTGATCCATTGTCAGCTGGTGCTGGAATGGAAAAGCGGAGCCGGTTTCCCTGAATGGCGATGTTGCTGATATGCTGCGTCGCTCTTTGTGTCTGACTCACCCTGATTGCAGTGTTGCTAATTGTGAACGCACCATCTTCATCGGTTAAAACTGCTATAGTCGTATCGGAAAGAAGCGATACGGTTGCCTGTGGGATTGGTGCACCCTTACTGTTTTTGACCGTCCCGGTAATGTTGATTGTTGGTGCCGTCTGTGCATACACTCCTACGGCCAGTACTGCTATAAGTAACAGTCTTGTTAAACGCATAAATAGCTCCCTGGTTACAGAAACATAAATCAATGAAATGATTGGAGGCAGGTTTGAAATAAAAGTTTATTGATAATAATATAAGCATATATTATTAGGGATGTCAAATTGAATAAGGTAATGGCTGATTTAAATTGAATATGATGAAATTGAGGATAGCTTTTTTTTGTAGAAAGCATAATTCATGGAATTTAGTGCTGCTGTGAAAGATCGGGCTGTACTGGAGGAATACCCCATTGCACCTGCCAGTGCGAAGGTGAACTGGTGTGGCATTTCCCTGCCAGTTTTGTATCTTGCGTAATCTAAAAAAGTAGATTCATCCCTTAAGGTGAAATCGGCACCTCAGCATCCGCCATATCTTTTTTTTCCTCAGAACTGTGATTAACTTTACCTCCATAGAGACTTTCCATAATACTCCACAGAACAGCTCTGGCCTTTTTCGCACTTTCTTCACTTTTAAAGGAGAAACTAACCTGATTGTTTCTCTCGCTCACCGTATTCAGAATTACCGTAAATGCATGTGTTTTTCCATCTTCACTGTTTTTAAGTTTAACAATTCTTCCATAAGAAATGACCGCTTCTACATCTATTAATTCTGAGCCAGAGCGAAATATCTGTTTGGGTTTGGCAGATTCCATCATAGTTTCCAGAATTACCCGTGCATTTCTTGCTGACTCGATCCCTTTGAAATAACAAAACGCCACGCCCTGCCTGGTTAATATCCGGAAAAAATGAGACATATCATTTTTTCTTTTTTCCTGGGGGATTTCCTGAACAGCACCAGCATAAATGATATGCATGATGTTGTAACTATCAAATGCAGTGCTGAAAATAACCGTATTCATCAGTACCTCCTGTTTTGGGGGAAGGAATTACTAACAAAAAACGAGCCATACCAAAAATTTTTCAGAGATTAAAAAAAACGGATATTAAACCTAAAATCCGCAGTTGAAAGTTCAACTGCGGAATTTAGGTTTAATCAGAAATTCGCAAACAGTTTCCCAATACCGGAAAAAATTGGAAAAAGTATGAAATTGAGACTTTTT
>CAYPMS010000141.1:0-1692 GCA_964411655.1 uncultured Fibrobacter sp. | reverse complement strand
AAACAGTTTCCCAATACCGGAAAAAATTGGAAAAAGTATGAAATTGAGACTTTTTTATATTTATGTTTATGCAGTTTGAAGGACAGATCAAAGGCGCAAAAAAAAAAGTTATTTCTGATAGCAGATAATTTGCGGTTACATCACGTCTTCTCTGCCAAAACATCTTTTCCGATTACTTTTTACAATATTATTGTTTTGACTTTGAAGCGAAATAGTACCTGACAATAAAAATGCTGATTGCACAAGTATTTCCTGCCAGGTACTTATTTTTTTAGAGGTGCCATTTATCTTTCAGCAAACATGATTGTCCGGGCAGCAGAAAAAGAACCCGATTTCATTTTAATTATAAATACCCCGGCCTGTTTCATTTTTGGGTTTAGTTGTAGAAAATGTCTGCCCTGGGAATAATTCCCACCGGCAAGGTCGGCAATCAGTTTTCCACTTAGTGAATAAGCCTTTACAGAGACAAAAGCATTTTGGGGAATTTCGAATGAGACAGATGCTTTTCCGTTCCTGAATTCTATGTTGTTATTCAGTACAAAACCGTTATTGGAACAATTGTTTTTTCTGTCACCTTTTACTTCAGTTAAACCTTGTGCTCTAAGGATTTCCAGCATTTTGATGGCATAGCGTTTGCCGAATTCCCTATAGCTTTCAGCGGTAAAATGGAACTGATCGACACCTCTAAGTCCTGATGATGAAATCACATAGGAATTTGGTACAGTCTGAGGCAGACTCTGGACAAAGTTATTGGGACTGAGCAGGTCTCCGGCCAGTAATGGTACCTTTGATGCATCCAGACCCAAATCCGAGATCAGATTGTCGTAGACGACCTTGACCTTGGAAGGCCAAGAGTTATTGTGGGCATCCGTTTCACCCTGATGCAGCAGAAAACCTTTAATTACACCATCATTTTGTGCTTTCTTAGCCATTTCCACAAGCCGTCCATAAGGATTTCCAGCATATTGATTTGCAATATCCTTCAGCCAACTTTCTGCACCGGCGATATAGTTTTGATATTTGGACTTGTCGAAGATATCTATTGCAGTTCCAGCAACAGAAACATTAATAACACCGATTTTGATACGAGCAGGCAAACTGTCAACAAGGGTGCGACCAAAATAATCGCAGGGGTTTAACCCGGTATTGCTTCGGCACAGTGGCGGAACGGCAGTGGTCCAATTTCCTTTGGTCCGGCTCCTGTCGGGCCAATCCACCGCCGGTAACATCTGGAAACGCTCATTCACACCGGTAAGATCCTGTGCTTCAGGCCTTGCATTTCCTTCCATATTTGACTGTCCAAATGCCAGAAATATGAAAAAATCGGGATCTTGTGAAAATCCTTTTGAAGCAAGCAGTGAGACTATAACCAGTGCCAAAACAGCTTTAATACTTGGAGTTAATGAAATAGTTTTCATATTTCTGCTTCCTTACTAAAAAACTGTTGAAGTTAATAATTCTAATAAGAAATAATCAGAAAGAAATATCTAAACTAAGAATCGGCAGTTAAGAAAACTCTTATCTAAGACTCAGCAGATCAGAGTTTTTATCCGGTTCTGTCTGATGTTTTCATCTGATTATTTCTTAATTCATACAAGATATCAGTATTTAAGAGTAACAGTAATTGATAACAATAATAGGCCATTCTGGTTTAAGTGTGGAAAGTACTTAGGAAATTGTATCTCTGAGAAT
>CAYPMS010000140.1:0-9310 GCA_964411655.1 uncultured Fibrobacter sp. | reverse complement strand
TCAAATGCTTCAAACCTTATAGTAATTTCATGAACTTACTACCTGAATAGTTACTGTTATCTCATAATGATTGATACCATTTGTATCTACGCAATGTTGTGTTCAAACAAAAAAGGCCCAGATTTACTCTGAGCCTTTTGAGACCTACAAATTTATTACGCAGAAATCACTTCACATTGGTTATCTTCAGCTTTTCACCATACACCTTTCCGTTCATGGTATTTACCACCGTATAAATTCCATCAGGAATTCTTGAAAATGATATTAATGAAGTGGAACCAGCTTTGACATTCTGAACTCTGTTCATTACCAGTTTTCCTGAAATATCATAGATTGAAACTTTCAATGCACCATTTATACCTTGGGGAATAGAATACATTAATGATCCCTTATAGAACACTGGCTTGAAAGCAGAAGTCTGAACCGACTTAGCCAGAAAAATCGTGCTGGTTGAAAAATCTTCTATAGCGACATTGTCCAGATAGATTTTCTTTTGACCGATAGAATCATAAACTGTAAAACGCAATGCAGTGATTTTAGAGAGATCCATAGTTACATCGTTTTTTTTCCAGTCTGGCTGTTTGAACTTAGAAATCTGCAAGCGGTATCGGTTTGAACTTTTGGTAACAGGGATAACGGTGCCATAATAAGCACTATCAGTTATATTTGACTGTTCCAGTTCAACATAGACATAAAAAGCATCATTAGCTTTTAAATCAAAAACAATCGATTTTGAAGAACCAATAGATATTGCAGAACCACTACTATTAAAAGTTGTCCGTACTCCGGAAAAGGTCTTATATCCGTCATCTACGCAATTAAGGGTAACTGCCAGTGCTTTAGAGCCATCATCTTCTGCAACACTTATTCTGGTAGCAGAAAGACCGCTTCCAGTACCATTGGCAACCCAGGATCCACCTATTTTATTGTTTAGGTTACTGTCTTCAAAATCATCAATACTTACATCAGAGCTACTGGAAGAAGCTTTTTTAACATTTGCAATTTCCAATCCGATAGGCATTGTTTTTTGCAGGTCATAAATTGCAATTTCCGTCCCTTCCAATATTAATTTTGCTTTTACCACCTCACCACCTAAAAACATACCTTTGTCTGCAGAACCATCCCATTTCTGGCTTATACTGTTTCCAGTTCCGCTAAAAGTTTTTTCCCCGAAACTGCCTATTATCTTAATTGTCCAGGGAATCGACTTTGAAAAGGAGGCACTGAGTGTCACATCACCGGAATTAAAGTCTATATCGGTAGTCTTATTTGCTGTAAAAGCTTTAGACAATTTAATTGCGTCACCGGGGTTCTCATAAGCCCTCATAAACGCGACAGCCCCAATAATACCTGCATTGTAATCAATTGCCACTTCAGTGTACTGTGCTTGTGATGCATCATTTACCCAGTTGCCATCGCCATCGGGTCCGCTGACCAGTCCACCTGGAGGGCCGGATCGGGTTGGCCGATAGTGAATGCTATTAGGAGGATTTTTACCAAATCCCACTATGTAAGACTGAGAACCAAAAGCCACCCAATCAATATGTTTCTTTACAAGGTCCAGGTATTTGGTTCTGGCGTTATCTGTGGAAGAAGTGATGTAGGCCATCGCAAACTCGAATGCTGCGGTACCGATATCGCGTGCAGTTCCCCATCCACTGTTTTGATAAACGCCCTTGAATTTCCCTTCAGTTTTTATTTTTGTCTCCAAAAAACCAACATTATTTGCCAGTGCACCAGCAGAGGTTGTCAGTCCCTGTCTCCAGGTTTCGAATGATGCCAAAGGTCCGATAGACGAATAACCCATGCAGTTAGTAACCCCAACTATTGTTTTCTGAGCATATTGCTTATAGACAGGATCTTCATCATTAGTTGCCCGATAAAGCTCCACACCGGCTGCAACCATTCGATCATTGATCGATCTGAGAATATACTGATGAGTATTTTCATCTTTTGGATAATCATACAATGGTTCACCGTTTTTAAGCTGTGGAGTGCAGAACAGGTTGTTATCGCCCCCCTGATCACACTTTTTTTTGCCAAATTTAAAGGCTGTCTTGGCTTTCTCCAGACATTGATCTGCATAAGAAGCATCGAATTGCCGATACAGAGTTGACATTAAAGCCAGACAGGCAGCATAAGTCAGGGGGATGTCAGCACCGTTACAAAGAAGTATTTGGCTTCCTGATCTGCCATCAGAAAAAGGTATCGGAGCATCCAAAGCCCCATGTTCATCTTGTGCTTTCCCCACATCCAACACTATTGTATTATCATCGATTACCGCCTTTATCAGGTAATCAGTAGCATACTTTACCTGATTTAGAATGTCAGGAATATTATCAGCTCCGCTGGAATGGTCCCACTTATATTTGTCATCGTAAGCACTGGGGAATAAATCATATCCCTTGAGAAGACAATAAACTGCGTATCCCAAATTCATTCCGAATTTGATATAATCACCAGCGTCGTACCAGCCAGCATCGAGTTGTTTGCCATTATAATTATCATTTTTATGATATCCTGCCTGAAAACCTGGGTTCAAATTATAACAGTCGCCGCTTTTAAGACCTGCTCTTTGGTACCCATAAAACTTAATAAGCAAGTTATGTAAGCTCTGATAATCTTGCGAGAATACCTGAAAGGTAGTTAATAAAACCAGAGATATCGAGTAAAACTTTTTCATTTATATATTGCTCCTGTTTTTAAGATAGCTGATTTTTTCTGTTTAAAGATCATTTACAATTGTTTTATAAGTCTTTGTAGCTCCAGCCCCCTCAAGTCTGAGAATCCACATCCCGTTAATAAGTCCATTGAATGTGATTTTCGATGATTGTTTATCAATCATTCCATTTTTCACTACTCGACCATCAACACCTACCAGAGAATAGGATTTAAAACCATGAAATGGTGATAATTCAACATAAAAGCCGTTCCGTGAATTGAAAATCATGGCACTGCTGTTATGGGTAAATGATTTTGGTGTCAGGAGTGCCGTGGTGCTATTTGTAAGCTCGAACCATCCTATTAAGTAACCATCATCGGAAGTGTTGATAAATTTATACTTGATTGTATGGTCTCCAGATGGCAGGTTAAAGTCTTTCAATTCGATAGTCGCCCATAATGAATTTTTGTTAATCTCAACATCAGCTTTCTTCGTATCATCTACATAAATTTCTACCTTACCGCTTCCATTAGTGGCAAGATATCTGATTTTCAGGATTTTAAGAACTTCGCTTGATTTTACCTTATAACTGACCCAGTTCTCCCCAGTCGCGGGAGTCACCTTTAAAGCTGTATTATCAACAATATCGACTCTGCCATCAACTTTATCCCAATTTTTGTATCCTACATTAAATGCTTCTACATGGCTTCCATAATATTTGTTATAACGGGCAGCAGGATGAGTTGTCGGAAAGATAAAAGTGGTGTCTCTGGCCGGCCCCTCTAAACCAGCCTTCCAGTCCGGTATAAATTCATCTTCTGTTTTTGCAAGGTAAGCTTTAACGATCTGTCCTGAACGGCTGGGATTTCTACCGTCAGCGAAAGCACTGGATGCCTGCCAATTGGAGACCGACCAGTTGCATGATCCCAGATGATATTTATCCATGAAATTATTGATCCACCATTGAGTGTTTTCTTCGTCGATTTCTGAATGTTTCAAACCACCATCAGAATGTGAGGTTCCCCATTCAGTGATAAAGATAGGTATCAAACCTAAAGCGTTTTTCAGGTAAAGATCCTCTAATCCACCACCTTCGGTCGCCACAAACATAGCTTTACTTCCATGACTGGCTGCATAAAAATGAAACGCATAAGCAACATTTTCAAAAGGCTTCCCATTATCTGTAACCGGATCCTCTGCTGCTACACCGACATGCTGGCAATAATAAGGAGTTCCAAGAATTATAAGGTTTTTTGATCCGGTCCCCCTTATTGCTTTGGTAACATTAGTGAGATATGGTTTGATTGCTTTCCAGGTCAATCTGGCATTTACAACGCTGCCATCCTCAGGGGTTGCCTCACCGGCAACTATAGGTTCGTTGTACGGTTCAAAAATTACGTTAGGTTTATCTTTGTAGAGATTAGCTTGTTCGGTAAAAAATTGGATCGCCTGATTAGAATGAGAATGTGCATCATGAGCATGCCAGTCAATAATTACATAGATTCCTTTAGCCAGGGCTGCGTCGATTACAGTTTTTACCTGATTCCATCCCTGGCAGCTTCCGCCATCACAAGCGTAAGCCACTCGTAACACGCTACACTTCCAGCTATCTACCAGAAAATCGACAGTAGCTTTACTGTAAAAATAGTCCATGCTTGCGCCTTGATACCAATCGGCTCTGCTCCAGAAAAAGCTCATACCTTTTAATTGAACTATGTTTCCTTTTTCATTTAAAAGATATCCTCCTTCAGTTTTAAGCCATCCATGCTTTTCTACAGGTGTAAGGGCAAAAGCGCAAAACAATGTACCCAGGATAATTACTACCGATATAACATTTCGAAAAGCATTTTTTACCATTGTTGACTCCTAAAAGCGATTAAATTGACCCTAAATTGACTACCAGCCAAGATTAAATCTTCTGTACAATTTACATTAGCTCTCTTGGTTCAAGCATAACATTGAACCGCTCAAACATCTCAGTAATATAGTTGCAATTCCAAGTTACTGCGTTCAAAATATTCAATTAGCCATTTTATTTCTATCGATTTTTAAATTAATATTTTACAATACCCTTTTAAGCCTCTTAGCTTACGGTTTTCCAAACCACGTTTTAATATTAAATGGTAAAAACAGCCATTTTATAACTAAACAAATTTATTGACTGCATAATCTAAAGCTACTATATTGAAACAACCAGAAATATAATGATCCTCAAGTTTCTCAACTTTAATTTTTTAGAAATATAAGAGTGATAATAGATTTTCAAAAATGAACCGTTTCCAAGAACGATTGTACTAATTTCTGAAAATGGCAATTAATCGAATAAATTTCTTTTCACTTAAAGAAGGGGTTCTTATGGGTATTTTTAAATTCAGGAAAACAATAGCCGGGCTTACATCGGTCCTGGCCACTTCCAGTTTGATTGCAGCGCCGGTGGACGTTAAATTTGATGATGATGCAAATGATTTTGAACAATATTGGTATTACTACGATGACAATGCGGGAGTGGGTCCAAATGACCGTCCACAGATTGCTCCAGATTTGGAACCTTCGGTTATCCAGGTCCCTTATACCGAAAAGGCCAGAGAGGCTTTTGGTGATAAAAACGATACATGGAAAGTCAAAAAATACACATTTCAGGTTACCGAAAGTATGGGTAAGAAATGTGCTACCATGCCTTTCAAAATGGGTGATGCCTGGGAAGCTGATTATTGCAGTGCAGGAAAGGCTTGTGCAACTCCTTACGTAGGTATTGGAACCATGTTAGCCAAAGACAGCGCTTATTATGATTTGAGCGGAGCAGAAGAAGTCAGGTTCAAGATCAAATCACGTGTAAATGATCTCAAAGTAAGATTCAAGATCCAAACGCTTGACATAGATAAATATGCAAATAAACCCGGTGATCAGCTCGAAGGAGATGAGTTCGGATACTATGGAGAAGATTTCACCGTTCAACCCGGAGACTGGCAAGATGTGACTATCAATATTGCATCTCTGGAACTTCCAGGAACCTGGGCTGCTGATTTCGATTTTGATATAACCAAATGCACAAAACTGGCATGGGAAGTTACCGGTGACGATACACGTATGGTGGATACTTTAGATATCGCAGATGTTTATATTGAACCACTTACTTTCGTATCTCCTACGATGTGGACCAAAACAGAATCCAGTCGTGTAAACAAGCTTTTTCACACATTTGACAAGAAACCTTATCATGAATCGGTTTTAGGAACTTACTGGTATGCCTATGATGATTCTGAAATCGACGGTAATTCGAAAGTAACCGATACTTATGCCAGTTTAAATGAAACGACCAAACGTCTCGATCTGAAAATCGTAGATGAAACAGGGTACAACAATGAAGGAAGAGGTGCAGCTCTGGAATTTGAGATCGGTGATCCAGTAAAGCAAAACGATGTTATGGTCCAGGGTTTTGTTGGCATCGGCTGTAACCTCTACGATTCTACTAAATGCACTTATTTCGATGCCGATTCTAAAAAGGCAAAAGGTGTTTACTTCGAATACATGACCGTTGGAGATATTGAAAGACTCGTTCTTGAAATAAGCGACGAAAACGATGTGGCTGATGCAGAACATCCAGACAGAAAAGATAGTCGCGGCTCTGGTATCGTGTATTACAGGAATTTCCCTCCTACAAAGAACGAATGGAAAAGAGTATACCTGCCATTTGACAGCCTTATTGTTCATGAGGACTGGATTGGCTACAATCATATTCCTTTTAACAAAAAGAAACTGGCAAAAATTCAGTGGAAAGTACAGGGAGCCAAAGGTTTATCCGGTGCATTTGCTATCGATAACATCGCTTTCCCGGATGCCGATTTCGGTATCAACGCAGTTAAGAACATCTTTGCAAAAGTTGCTCAAAATGGTTTTGCTGCTCTTTACAAAAACGGTAAAGTTCACATTAACTGGAATGATAATACCGCTTTCACCAGTGGCAAAATCAGTCTGATCAATATGAAGGGTGCAGTTGTTCAGAGTCATTCGATTGCAGATGCGAGAGCTCTGTCAACTACCATTTCTGCAGATAAACTTTCTTCCGGTATTTACCTGGTAAAACTGAACGCCATGGATATTAACGGAAAAGCTTTTGAGAAAAAGTCACAGATCAACATCATAAAATAAAAACTTATTCTTGATGATCATTGAAGAAGCCGGGCGCAGAAATGTGTCCGGCTTCTTTTTTTACAAAAAGCAACTATTTTCCTTTTATAACCAAAATCTCAGATTTAATGCCATGCCTATAATAAAACTCAATATCAAACTTACCCACATTCAATAACTCTTTTCTTACTTCTATTTTCTTTTAAAAAAACCTGCTTTCTGCAGGTTTTTTTTATTATTATGCATACAAAGCTGATAGCATATAAACCTTCAACCTAAACCTTCTGATTTCAATATATATATGCAGACACCAGTTCAAAGACACGGAAAATTATCTACCAGTGGCCCATTCCTTCTTAACCAGCATGGAAGAATTGTTCAGTTGAGGGGGATGAGTTTTTACTGGAGCAATCCCCTCTGGGGCGGAACCGGGTTTTACACCAGAGACTGGGTTAAGTTTCTCCGGCATGAGTGGAAATGTACTGTAGTAAGAGCTGCTTATGACAGAAACGAAGAAAACGATAACGGATGGAATGAAGTCAAAACCGTAATCGATGCGGCTATTGACGAAGGTATTTATGTGATAATCGACTGGCATTCTCACACCGCTCATAATCAGCAGGCTGCAGCAGTCTCTTTTTTCACTCAGATGGCCAAAGTATATAAAAATACTCCCAATGTAATATTTGAAATTTACAATGAACCTATTGTTGCTTCTGCTTCCCAACCGATGGATGGAGGCGTTGAAAATGCCAGAAAGACCTGGGATCTCATCAAACCTTATCTTCAATCGGTAATCAGGGCTATTCGCAATGAAGGTTGTGATAACCTGGTAATCGCAGGTACTCCCTATTACTCCCAGCATGTAGGAGTTGCAGCAGATGATCCAGTAGTGGATGATGATGGAAATCCTTTTAAGAATGTCGCTTATTCTTTTCATTTCTATGCTGCAAGCCATGGCCCCAATGCCTATTATGTGAAAAGGAGTGGTAAAGAGGGTGGCTATGAACCCAACTATTTATCACCGGCATTAGGAAGAGTCCCTGTCTTTGTTTCTGAATGGGGGACCACCCACAGTGATGGAGGTCTGGAAGATCACACTTATATAGATGAAGAGAATACCGACTGGTGGTTCAATACATTTATTAATGGCAGGTATCATCTCAGCCATTGCAACTGGTCGGTTTCTGATTTCCAGCCATCAAGCGCATTTTTAAAAGGATCAGCAAGTCCGAGTGCCTCTGGCTTAGCAGCAAAAAAATGGATCAGCACTCCCGATACCGATAGTTGGGAGGTGCCATGATATTAAGATGGTATAGAGATTGAGAAAGACATTGGTGTTTCAGATGCAGATGCAATATCAACCAGGGCAGACTCTGCAGAAATAATGGTAATGGGGAGAGTGATTGTAGGAGGTAATACCCGCCGAAAACTGAATCCTGAGGAGTCCAGGGAACTTGCACTTTCGGAAAAGCTGGCGCAATTGATCTTTTTAAATGGAGCAGATATCAATTCCGGTCAGAGTTTACACTTGCTCAAGCGGCCGCACATATCCGGCTTGGAGAAACATGGGTTTCCGGCGTTACTGCTGAATTCATTCCAGCAAATAAAACTGAAATCTGGTGCAATAAAGTTGGGGCTGAAATACTTTTACCAACCGGCATTTTTAACCTAAAATCCGCAGTTGAACACGGAATTTAGGTTTAAAGGATTTACACTGGAAACACGTTTCATGATATTTACATCAGTGAATCGGAATATCTTCTGGAAATAACAAAGAGCAAGGGTGGAAATTACTATCCTGCTCAGCCGGCAAGAGAAAGTAAACGGTTTGCCAGAGCGATAATAATAAGTACACTGGAGATGGGTACTCCAGGATATGGTTCTATACACAACATTTGACATTAACTCCGGGGGTCTTATTCGAGTTGCGACAGGAAAAAGCACTGTTTGACTGGGAAACAGTCATTTTTCCACACCTCTTCTAGCTACAAGGGTTGATTATTTATAGCACTTGCTTTACACCACATTTAAGAAATTCCATCGAGTAAATAAAAGCCTTCGGGAATCATGGTAACTATTCTGATCGACACCAGGTTTAGGAAACCTGTTGGCTTTGAATTCCATTCTACATCATGGAAACTATTCTGATTGTTCGTGATGCCGACGTCTCTAAATCACAAAAATGTAAAGTCTTAATCCATTCTACATAATGGAAACTATTCTGATATGCTCACCCTTCGGCAGCGGGAGAACCGCGGCCGAAATAGTCTTAATCCATTCTACATCATGGAAACTATTCTGATAAAGAAAGAAGTGGCTCTTATCAAAAGCAGGTGTCAATTGGTCTTAATCCATTCTACATCATGGAAACTATTCTGATAAATCAAAATATATATGTAAAAAGTGTACACAATATGTGTGTCTTAATCCATTCTACATCATGGAAACTATTCTGATTTATTAAAAGAAAGAAATATCTTCGTGTATTGAATATGTTTTAATAAATAATTAGATCTA
>CAYPMS010000139.1:0-9338 GCA_964411655.1 uncultured Fibrobacter sp. | reverse complement strand
TTCAGGCAATGTCCATGGTAGTTGAACATGCCTTTGAACAATCAGTCAGCTCTCTTGTAGATACTGATATTTTCAAAGCAAGAGAAGTAATTGATGGAGATAAACCTATAAATGCTTTTGAAATAGAAATCGACAATTTAATATTTGATCTTCTCTCTTTCAGTGGCAAAGCACTTTCACCTGATTCCTTACGAATGATCCTTTCTATTCAAAAAATTAATCCGATACTTGAGCGCATTGGTGATCATTCTGTAAATATAGCAGAATCTGCAGAAACGTTGTCCTCTCACTCAGGTGAATACAGATTATATGAGCTGCAATTAATGGCTAATAAATGCAGATGTATATTGCATGATTCATTACAGAGTTTCTTTGATAAAAACCTGATACTTGCTGAAGATGTCCTCAAAAGAGATGAAGATATTGACAATTTAAATGTTTCGACAATAGCAAATGTTAAAGCTGATGTATTAAATGAATCTAACCTGTCTTTTGAAGCTGCAGTAGAGATCATCCGTATCAGCAGAAATCTTGAACGTATAGCAGATCTCAGTTTAAACATCGCGGAAGAATCTGTGTTCTCGGTTATGGGAAGGGTTGTAAAACATGGTTTAATGGAAGGAGTGAGACTGTAGATAATTAAAAAGATTAATAGTAAATAATTAAAAAATGAACAATGAACTAACAATTGGCTAACATTTAAAAAGAATTTTCTTTCAAGGAGCTGAAATAATGAAAACTGAAATAGTGTCATTAATATTGATTATGTTTTTTTCTGTTATTCCAATTATCGCACAGGAGGATACAAATTCAACTTCGAATAATAATTCAGTTGTGGAAGAAAAAATTGAAGACCTCAAAGGTAAGATAGATGGTCTGGAGGAAGATTATCTTTCGACAAAACCAACTGTGGAAAAATTATCAAAAATTAAGGTATCCGGTTATCTTCAGACACAAATACGTATTGCTACTGATACCACAGGTCAGCTTAATAGCGACTACACAAACAAATACGATATTGGTGAATTTCAGGGCGGAAAGTTTCCATCAGCGACAAAAACAGTTTTTCAGGTTCGACGGGCACGAATTAAAACCGCTTACGAATCATCGCTTACCCAAATGGTAATTCAGCTTGATTGCCTGCCTTTTTCAACAGGTTCAGCAGTGACATCAACAACTCAGGATACAACCAAAAAAGTTACTACTAAAAACAGCGCATTTTTTAATGGTGGCGGAGTGTCAGTTAAAGACGCTTATCTTCGTTTCACAGAACCCTGGATAAAAAGTATTGCGATCAAAGCAGGTATTTTTGATCGTCCATTCGGCTTTGAAATTTCCTACTCTTCAAGTATGCGGGAATCTCCTGAGCGGTCCCGAATTTTTCAGACACTTTTTCCGGGAGAAAGAGATCTTGGATTTTCACTCGAATATCAACCTTCAGATAATTTACCTTTAATTCTTCAATGCCTGAACTTCAAAGGTGGATTCTTTGCAGGAAATGGAATCAACATCGAGTTTGATGATCTTCGGGATTTTATTGGCAGAATGGGCTTTTCGATTCCTCTTGTTAATTATAATCTTTCCATAGATGGTGGCATATCCGGATATTTTGGCAAAGTCCGTAACCGGGCGGATTCACTTTACGAAATTAAAAATGAAGCATGGTCAGGTTCAATTGGACATAAATGGAAAGATTTTGACCGGCAATACATGGGTGCTGATTTAGAATTATTCTATGGAAATATTCCTGTTTTGGGTGGATTTTCTCTACGGGGTGAATATATTCAGGGAAAGCAGCCTTCATTAAAATCAAGTAATATATCTCAAAAGACCGATCAGGCATCAAAAGAACCGATTTACAATCGTAATTTTTCCGGTTTTTATGGAATAGCGGTGTTGAATATCGATCCTATTAAATGTCAGTTAGTTGGCAAATTCGATTCTTTTGATCCAAATACCGATCTGGCTGGGAAGAAAGTAAAATCAACTGCAGATATGCGGTACTCTACTGTTGGAACGGGACTTATTTACCACTACAACGAAAATGTAAAATTAATGGCTTATTACGATATGGTTAAAAATGAAGAGACATCTGTTACCTATTTCGATAAGGATGTCAATGACAATGTTTTTACTTTAAGAATCCAGTACAAGTTTTAATCAGATATGTTAAAAGTTTAATAAATCTAATTAAGGAGTTTTGAAAATGATAAAGAAAAGCATGGTTGTATTATCTCTTTCAATTATAACAATATCCACAATTGTATTTGCAGCTTCAACATCAACGATAACAGTAAAAGGTTCAGATACCATGGTAATCCTCGCACAGCGATGGGCAGAGGAGTTTATGGCCAAAAACAGTGCTATATCGATTCAGGTGACAGGTGGTGGTTCCGGTACAGGAATATCAGCGCTTATAAACGGGACTACAGACATTTGCAATTCATCACGTCCGATAAAATCAAGCGAACGTGAAAAACTCAAACAACGTTATTCCTCTCTTGGAGTCGAGATTAAAACAGCAAAGGACGGTGTATCTCTTTACGTTAACGAATCCAACCCTGTTAATGAGCTTACATTAGATCAAATAAAGGCTATTTACACTGGGAATATTACTAACTGGAATCAGGTTGGTGGGCCCGATTCTAAAATAATTGTTTATGGAAGAGAGAATAGCTCGGGAACCTATGTGTTTTTCCGTGATGAAGTGCTTAAAGGTAAAGATTTCACAAGTACAATGCAGGCGATGCCTGGAACAGCAGCAGTTGTAAATGCTGTCTCCCGCGATGCGAATGGTATCGGATTCGGAGGAGCTGCATATGGTAAAGGAGTGAAATTTTTAAAGGTAAAAAAGGATGCGTCATCTCTGGGATATGCACCAACGGCTGAGAATGTTAAATCAGGAGCATATCCAATATGCCGATACTTATATATGTACACAAAAAACCGTCCCACTGGCGCTATCAAACAGTTTATTGACTGGGTCTTGAGCGACGAGGGTCAGGCAATTGTTTCTAAAGTCGGCTACTTTCCAATCAGATAATTTTATCAATTAATTATGAAAATACTGATAAATAAGCCTGATACCAAAAGTGATTGCAGTGAAAAAACGGCTAAGCTTCTGCAATCACTTACTCCGCAGAACTCGAAATTTAATATCCAGGAACATGGCAATATTAACAATACGGACATTCTTGTAAAAGGAAATTTCAAACCTGTGGAGTTTGTTATAGAGCATTTAATACAGATAACCGCTTTCATTTCTCTTGCATTTATCATACTTATCTTTATTTTTGTTTTTCGCGAAGCATCATCAATTTTTAATCAGAATACATTTCAATCTTCAGATATCATTGGGCCTTCGGAAACATATGGTGAAGAGATGCTAAACGAAAGTGATCAATCAACTGCAATCAAAGAACCTCTGAATTATACAAATGAATCTAAACAATCATTCTGGGATTTGTTAGGTTCTATCTGGCAACCTGTTTCTTTACAGCCCAAATTCGGAATCTGGCCACTTTTTTTAGGCAGTATTAAAGTCGCTTTTATTTCACTGTTCTTCAGTGCCCCAATTGCTATCCTGGCAGCACTATATACTACAATGTTCGCGCCAGATTCTGTTAAAGAGACTGTCAAGCCTGTTATTGAAATTCTTGCAGGATTTCCCTCTGTAGTCATAGGTTTTTTTGCTATAATAATCATAGCGTCACTTCTGCAAAACATTTTTGGGTATCAATATCGGCTTAATGCATTTGTTGGTGGTGTAGCACTTTCAATTGCAATAATACCGGTCATTTTTACGATATCAGAAGATGCATTAAAAGCTGTTCCGAAATCTTATATCGAAGCCAGTTTTGCTCTTGGTGCTGAAAAATGGGAAACAGTGCTATTTGTTGTTCTTCCTGCTGCTTTACCCGGGGTTTTTGCTGCTATACTTTTAGGAATCGGGCGTGCTATTGGAGAAACTATGATTGTTCTAATGGCGACAGGTAATGCGGCCTTTTCCACACTCAGTCCGTTTGATCCTGTCAGAACTATGTCAGCTACAATCGGCGCTGAAATGGCTGAAGTTGTATTTGGGGATTTTCATTACGGAGTGTTATTCTTTATAGGAATTATTTTATTTGTAATTTCATTTCTTATTAATTTTACTGCAGAAATATTTGTTCGCCAACTTGTTATGAGACGATTCAAATGAATTTAAGAAAAGCATTCCTTCGCATACTGGTTCCGAGTGTTTGCGCTTTAAGTGTTATATTAATTCTTGTCATGGTTGTTTCTCTATTATTAGTTGTTTTTGTTAATGGTATTCCGAATATCAGCTGGGAATTTTTAACAAGTCCTCCCTCGGATGGAATGACTTCAGGTGGAATTTTCCCTGCGATTGTCGGTACGTTTTTTCTTGTCATTCTAATGTCATTAATAGGGGTCCCGATAGGGACCATAACTGCTATTTATCTTTCTGAATATGTTACTCAGGATTCTTCTATTGTTAAAATTATTCGCTTTGCTGTTAATACACTCGCCGGAATACCATCGATAGTTTTTGGACTTTTTGGTCTTGGCTTTTTTGTTCAATTTGTCGGATCCGGAATAGATACATTCTTAGGTAAAACTGCAGTTAAATGGGGACAACCCAATATATTATGGGCAAGCTTAACAATGGCAGTTCTGACTTTGCCTGTGGTAATAGTTTCTGTTGAAGAATCGATAAGAGCGGTACCACGTGAAATACGTGAGGCAAGCCTCGCATTAGGAGCAACGCGCCTGGAGACTATCTTTAAAATTGTTCTGCCAGGTTGCAGTACAGGAATACTAACTGGTACAATATTAGCGGTAAGCCGTGGAGCTGGAGAAGTAGCACCTATTCTCTTTACTGGAGCAGCTTATTTTCTCCCACATCTTCCCTCCTCGCTTTCCGATCAATTTATGAATCTTGGATACCATTTATATATTATGTCGACGCAATCTCCTGATGTTGATGCAACCCGAGGGATTCAGTATGCAACTACACTGATATTATTATTATTAACATTTTTATTTAATGCAACAGCCATACTTTTTCGTTATCGAATGAGGAAAAAGGTTTTCAGTTAGTATTATTCACCCCGATTGAAATTTTGAACTGGTACTTTTGTGCAAGCCGCTCTTTATGGGCTCTTTCACAAATATACTAAAAGGAATAAAAGAAATGTCTCATGAGAATATTCTTGTCATAGAAGATGATGAAGATATACAATTTTTGATCCGTCATAATCTTCAAAGAGAATCTTTTAATGTCACAATCGTCTCGACCGGTGAAGACGGTATTAATAAAATGCGAAAAACATTTTTTGATTGTATATTGCTTGATCTGATGCTTCCTGGTATGGATGGAATAGAGGTATGTCGCCATATCAAAAAGGATGATAAACTTCAGCACCTCCCAATAATAATGGTAACTGCAAAAGGAGAAGAAAGCGATATCGTTACCGGTCTTGAATTGGGCGCAGATGATTTCATTGTAAAGCCTTTCAGCCCTAAAGTTCTTATTGCCCGAATACGGGCCGTTATGCGGAGAAGGTCTTCTGATAATTATAATTCTTCCTCAATTGTGAATGTTAATAATTTTGTAATCCACCCGGGACGACATGAGGTTAACCATAATGGTAAACGATTGGATTTAACTCATATGGAATTTCAGGTGCTCCATCTTCTTGCAAGCCAACCTGGATGGGTTTTTACACGGAATCAGATAATCGACAGAGTACGATCTGATAACTATCCAGTGACCGATAGATCTGTTGATGTAATAATCGTTGGCTTGCGCCGTAAACTTGGCGATGCTGGTACTTTGATTGAAACTGTTCGTGGTGTTGGTTACCGTTTTGCAGAACAAGGGTGAATAATGCGTATACGTAAATTAGCCTGGCAATTTTTTCTTGTCTGCTTTGTGATTATATCAGTAACTATATGGATTACAACCTGGTATTCTGCCAGAGTCTATAACCAGCTTTATTTGGAAAATACAATCAATGATGTTTCGAGATTCGCCTATCTTATTCAAAGACAAATAGCTGATTACATTTCAGATCCGGATCGCTATGGTTCACTTGATAGTTTATGTAAAACAATTGGTAATTCGATCTCTGTCCGCATTACAGTTGTTCTTCCTTCTGGAAAAGTTATTAGTGATTCACAGATTAATCCTGATACAATGGAAAATCATGGTAATCGTCAGGAAATACTGAAAGCACTTGGCGGGGATAAAGGTGTTGAACAAAGATTCAGTACAAGCATGCATGATGAAATGTTGTATGTTGCGTTTCCAATTTATACATACAATAATAAAATCGATGCAGTATTGCGATTGTCTGTGTCAATAAATGCGATTAAAAAGCAGGAACACCAGTTTTATTTTCGGGTCGTATTGTCATCTCTTATTATTTTTACCTTTCTCTTATTAGTTAGCTATTTACTTTCAATGCATTTAAGCAAACTGATCAGCCAGATAACCGAAGGCGCCCAAAGGTTTGCGTCTGGTGATCTGAATTTCAGATTGCCTGTAGCGCATGGCGAGGAACTCGGTGTATTGGCCTCTTCACTTAACAAAATGGCTTCCACACTCGATGGCCGTATTGCAACTATAACCCGCCAGCATAATCAGTCAAAGGCTATTTTAAGCAGCATGACCGAAGGTGTAATTGCGATTGACTCAGATGAAAATATCATAACCATAAATCCTGCTGCAGCCCGTCTTTTTAATGTAACAGATGCTTCTGTTACAGGAAAATGGTTGCACGAAATCATAAGAAACAGTACGCTTCAAAGATTCACCACACATGTATTATCAAGCGATATTGTGGTTGAGACTACATTTGTTCTGCATACACCCAATGGCAACCTAAATATAAACGCCTCAGGAACAATTCTAAATAATGACAAAAATGAGCCGGAAGGAGCCGTGCTTGTTTTTAATGATATTACCAGATTAAAAAAACTTGAAAATATCAGAAAGGAATTTGTTGCAAATGTATCGCATGAGTTACGAACCCCGCTGACATCTATAAAAGGGTTTGTTGAAACCATTCAGACAGGCAAATATCAGCTGCCGGGTGATGTATCGGAATTTTTGAACATAATTTCGTCAAAAACTGACCGCTTGTGCAGAATAGTAGATGATTTGCTTTCTTTATCATCTATAGAGCGAGATCATGAGCATCATGAAATAAGCTTTGTCAATTCTGATCTAAAAACCGTTCTGGAAGATGCAATAAAAACGTGTACTGGAAAAGCCAATGAAAAAAATACCAAAATTCTCTTGTCTATGGAGCAGCCAGTTCAGGTTGCTATAAACCCATCTCTAATAGAGCAGGCTGTCGTCAATCTGATCGATAATGCGATAAAATACAGCAATGATTTCAGCGAAATTATCGTATCCGTGAATAAAGATAATCAGAAAATAATTATCAGTGTATCTGACCATGGAATCGGTATTCCGCGCGAGCACCTTGATAGAATATTCGAGCGTTTTTATCGCGTCGACAAGGCAAGAAGCCGTAAGCTCGGCGGTACTGGACTCGGTTTGTCTATCGTAAAAAATATCGTTGCGGCCCACAACGGGCAGGTTCTTGTCAATAGTGAATTGGGTAAGGGATCGACCTTTAAAATCATTTTACCGGAAAAGCGGACTTTTTAGGAAATAATTATGACACAGAAAGAAATTATGCGATTTAAAATCGAATGCGATAATGTTAACTTTTTCTACGGCCGTTCACAAGCGCTCTATAACATATCACTCAATATACCTGACAGGACAGTAACTGCGCTTATCGGACCATCCGGATGTGGAAAATCAACCTTTCTACGGACGCTTAACAGGATGAACGATACTATTCCCGGTACAAGAGTAGAGGGATCGATAAAGCTTGATAATATTGAAATCAATAGTAAAAATATTGATGTTGTCTCATTGCGCAAAAGAGTAGGTATGATTTTTCAGAAGTCCAACCCGTTTTCCAAAACAATTTATGAAAATATTGCGTATGGTCCGCGTCTTCAGGGAATATCTTCTAAAGCAGACCTTGATAATATTGTAGAATCATGCCTGCGCGGAGCAGCCTTATGGGATGAAGTAAAAGATGTACTTGGTAAAAGCGCATTGGCACTTTCCGGTGGACAGCAACAGCGGCTCTGTATTGCTCGCGCACTTGCTGTAAAGCCGGAAGTATTATTAATGGATGAACCAGCAAGCGCGCTTGATCCTGTATCTACATTTAAAATAGAAGAGCTTATTGATGAACTGAAAAAAAAGTACACTATTGTCATAGTTACCCATAATATGCAGCAGGCTGCCCGAATCAGTGATTATACAGCATTTTTCTATATGGGAAAATTAATCGAAATTGATACGACAAATACAATCTTTACCTCACCAAAAATCAAACAGACGGAGGATTATGTCACCGGACGGTTCGGTTAATTACAGCAAAACTATTTTGAGTATCTTGCGTTAAGCAAAGCAAAACAGTTGATTATTCTTCAGTGTTATCGGAAATAATAAATACCGGAAATATTTAAATGGAGGAAAAGATGGCCTGGCAGCTAGGGAAAGAAATCGACCACATAAGAACAACGATTATTGAAATGGCTACTCTCGTCGAAGAAGCTGTACGAAATGCAAATGAAGCATTTCTTAAACTGAATATCGAATTAGCTCATTCAGTAATTTACAATGACAGTGAAATTAATTCAATGGAACTCAAAATTGACAAGGATGTTTTTGAATGTCTGGCGCTGAAAGCTCCGGTAGCAAGTGATCTCAGGTTCCTCTTTGCAATTCAAAAAATCAATAAGGACCTTGAACGGATCGGAGATCATGCGGTAAACATTGCTCAATCAGCAATTAATTGTCATAACTTACATCAGCCCATGGTCGGTCCAGATATCGAAATGATGGCATCATGCGCAATAAATATGCTTTCAGATTCAATTAACTGCATTGTGAAATTAGATACACAATTAGCTTTAAAAGTACTTGAGCAGGATGATCAGGTCGATAATTTAAATAAATCGATTGCTCGTGAAGTTATTAATATGGTGAAAAAAAATGCGGCATCGGTTGAAGGAGCATTGGAACTCCTGCGAGTGAGTAAAAACCTTGAACGTATCGCAGATCTCTCTACAAATATTTCGGAAGATGTTATTTTCCACGCTAATGCCAAAGATATTAAGCATGCGAAGTAAGTGGCATTTATTCAACCTAAAATCCGCAGTTGAACGCGGCGCGTATGCATAACCTATTGAGCGCTAAGCCATTCACGCGGTTTGACCTTATCACGTTGTCACATTCGTTC
>CAYPMS010000138.1:0-9534 GCA_964411655.1 uncultured Fibrobacter sp. | reverse complement strand
CATGTCTCCATCATCAATGACTATAAGTCTGGGGCTTGACAACGAAATCGATCTTAAGGCACTGGGTCTTGATTGCGGATACAATGTTATTACCACCGGTAAGGGCACCTTTGAGAAACTGTTCCAGGCATTCGATAAAGGTGAATTTCATCTTGATGAAAATTGTTTCCATACAGCAGTAATCTGCCCATCTCTTACTACTGGTGGTAAACCAGTGGTAATTATCCGTATAGTTCCCATGCCAATGAAAAACTGGAAGGTGCTTCGGGAGACCGATCCAGATCTTTATAAGCAAAAAAAGGAGGAAGTAGCTTCATTTTACATACAACAGGTGGAGCGATACCTTATTCCTCACCTTTCAGAACATATTATTGTACAGGATATTGCCACCCCGGCCACTTTCGAACGATACAGTGGTTCTCCTACCGGCTCCAACTATGACATGTCTCCCTATCCGGACAATTTTGGTTTGAAAAGACTAAAAACCAGAACTCCTTTCAAGGGATTATACCAGCCGAAATTTTCTCATGGAATCTGGCCATCGATTCAGGCGGGTCTTCAGGCAGTAGACATGATTCTTGATGGCGAAATAATGGGTGGTTATTCCAGATACCGCCCACTTGTTTAATACCGGAAAAGCTTTTTTCCAGTAGTTTAAAGTCTTGGAATTTTTGAGGAAATAGTTCCTCCTTGGGGACGGAGGAAATTTTAATCCTTATATTATATGGTATGAAAAAGTTCTCCGGCTTTGTAATTATCAGGTGAATTTCCCAAAAAAGGAGTTCCAATTGTATATAAATTCCTCTTCCTTAAACTGTATCATTTCCTTTCTTTTATTTGTAATATTTGGACTCTGCAGCAATTTATTTGCTGATACATTGATTTCAGCCAATAACCCTCAAATCAATTATTACGGTCGTTTCGACATGAGTGATCCTTCAAACCCTGTTTTCAACTGGTCTGGAACAGTTTGATCAGATCATAGCTTAAAAATTTTAATGATAATGGGAGATCTTGCATTATGACTATCAGAACAAATTTAAATCGATTGATCGGCCTTCGTTTGTGGTTTATGGCTTCAATCGCAGCGGTAGCACTTTTCAGCGTTCACTCTTTCGGTCAGGATTCCACATCGGATGCCACAAAAAAGTGGAAGTACTCTATTCTTACCAACTTGACACTTACCCTAAACCATTATAGTGGTAACTGGGCCGGTGATGAAGTCAGTGCTTTTTCATGGGGATGGCAATTTGATGGATCAGCTCAGCGGGCTCTTGCCCCCTGGTTCACCAGTATAAACAATCTAAAACTTAAATTCGGCCAGACATCCATAAAGGAGGAAAACTCTTCCGGTAATAAAGAGTGGGAATTCATGAAAAAATCCAGTGACCTTATCGATTTCGAATCGGTGGCCAGGTTTACGATGAAAGGGTTTATCGATCCTTTTGTAGGTGCCAGGGCTGTCACCCAGTTTGCTGACATGCGCACAGAAAGAAGAGTTTATCTCAACCCGGCAGTAGTGACAGAAAGCTTTGGTGCAATAAAAGATATACTCAAAAATAAATTTATCAGCTGGAATGCCCGTATAGGTGGTGCTGTCCGCCAATCAATAGAACGTAACTACCAGCTTCCTGATTCTCTGCGTCCCTCAGATAAGGTAACCAATGATGGTGGTGTGGAGTTTGTCACAAATTTCAAGGCTGTATCCAAAGACAATCGTTTAAGCTATATCGCACAAATAAAGATATATGAGGCTATCTTTAGCAGCATCGCAGAAGGAAAAAAAGAAACAAGTAACGAAAAGCACTGGCGCTATCCGGATGTAACCTGGGAAAACACTTTAGGAGTTACTCTGACAAAGTATATAATGCTGAATTTTTATGCGCAGTTACTTTATGATAAAGAAATCGACAGTGATATCCGGTTCCGTGAAACGATCGGTCTGGCTCTTACCTACACTCTTGCAAATTAGGAAAAAAAAGCAGAGTGCGCTGAGTGAAGATACAAAGATGTTGTATTTTTAATCTTTATTGTATAAAATCATGCTCCTGGCTTTCTCGGATCTCAATCATCTGGGATATATCGATTTGCGGACTGGTGATATGTTCGGTAACAAAAGAGATCGTCTTCCTCATAATATCTTTCTTGGAAAGCAATCTCCACCTGATGTTCCGACTCCTTAAAATATTCCCTTTCATCAAAATTCAGAGCGAGGAAGAGAAGAAAAAAAGTCAATTTTCCCAGTAAAAAAGTTGTTAAGCTGCTTATAACAAATGCACCCGGTTTTTTAGTGGCGGGGGCATTATCTCCTGATCACAGAACCATCCTTTTTTCCTGGTAACCGGTCAGGAAATATCTTTTTTATACAGCACCTCATTTTGCATCAAATAAATATCATCTGATGCAGAAAAGTATATTTTAGGACTAACTGAATGCTTAATCTTTTTCAAAATTTGAAGGACCAGCCCATGAAAGATATTGTTATCCAACTTCTTACAAAAGAACTCTCCGGGAAATTAACCGAACAGGAAATTCAGAGGCTTATTGAAATACCTCCAAGCGAACAGATGGGTGACTTCGCTTTCCCCTGTTTCTCTCTTTCCCGCATCTTACGTAAAAACCCCGCTATCATTGCAGATGAGCTCAGCAAATCTATGGCTATTCCTCCAGAAATCGAAAAAATCACCGCGGTATCGGGCTATCTCAATTTTTTTATTAAGCGTGAAATGATGGCACAAAAAGTTATCAGCGAAGCCAGCAAAGAATCATTTGGAAAACAAAGCCGCGGACAGCGTATAGTGGTGGAATTCTCATCACCCAATTCCAATAAACCCTTGCATCTGGGCCATTTAAGGAACATGTCCATTGGAGAGAGCGTTTCCAGAATTTTACAATTCTGTGGAAACACTGTATTTAAAACCTCTATAAACAATGACCGCGGCGTTCACATCTGCAAATCCATGCTGGCCTACGATTTGTTTGGTGAAAACAGCACTCCAGAGAGTTGTGGGAAAAAATCGGATCATTTCGTTGGTGATTACTATGTCCTTTTCAGTAAAAAAGCCTCTGAAGATCAATCATGGAATGAAAAAGCTCAGGAACTTCTCAGAAAATGGGAAGCCAGTGATCCCCACACAGTGGAATTATGGGAAAAGATGAATAAATGGGCTTTCGAAGGATTTCAGAAGACTTATAAACTCTTCGGCATTTCATTTCACAAAGAATATTTCGAAAGCCGGATTTATAAATCCGGTAAAGAGATAATAAATGAAGGACTTGAGCGCAAAATCTTTTCAAAGCGCGAAGACGGAGCGGTCATCGTTGATCTTCAATCTGAAAAGTTAGGTGAAAAGGTGCTTCTCCGCCCTGATGGCACTTCGGTATATATCGTACAGGATCTCTACCTTGCCGTTCTCAAAGATGAAGAATACCAATATGACCGTTCTATCTATGTGGTTGGAAACGAACAGGAGTACCACTTCAAGGTCCTGATTGCCATCTTTCAAAAACTGGGTTATTCTATTGCCGATAAAATGAAGCATCTCTCATATGGAATGGTTGAATTGCCTGAAGGAAAGATGAAATCGCGTGAGGGAACCGTGGTGGATGCAGATGATCTGATTGCAGAAACCCGTGACCTTGCTATTAACGAGCTAAAAGAAAGATATACCCTTTCTGATGATGAAATGAGTGAGAGGAGCCTCAAAATCGCTCTGTCTGCTATTAAATATCAGCTTCTTAAGATTGATATAACTAAAAACATGCTTTTTGACCCTAAAAAAGCAATCAGTTTCGAAGGAGATACCGGTCCCTATCTTCTGTATAGCTATGCCAGAGCCGCATCCATTCTTCGCAAAGCTGGCCAGCCTTCACAACTGCAGATACCGGAGCTTAACAACTTTGAACAGAGGATCATCAAGAAGATCTATCTTTTCCCTGAAGCAGTCAACGCTGCAGCCGACAAGCTCTCACCTTCAATAATTGCTAATTATGCATTTGAGTTATCTCAGATTTTCAACGAGTTTTATCATGCCTGCCAGGTTATCGGCAGCGATGAGCAGGCTTTCAGATTGCATCTGGTAAGCGCATTCAAATCAGTCATGAAATCGTGCCTGTGGCTTCTGGGAATCGAAGAGATTGAAGAGATGTAGGAGAGATTCGGATCTTAATTGCAGATATTACCGAGTAAAGACGCAGAAATGTGGTGTATTGGTAAATGTATCACCACTGATTCTTTGGTATAAAATCTGGCTGTTAAAAAGTGATATGTTTACCTTTGCCATTTCTGCGGCCTTGCGTTTAAATTTCCTCCTCTTAAATTATATCGCGTTTTGGATAAACTTACTTTCTTACGCACAGAAATGTGCATAACTGTCAAAGTCAATCCAAGGCACATTGAGCCTGCTCTGAGGGAGTTGCCCGGGTTTATAAGGAATAACTTCTCCTTTGTCTAGTACAGGATCAACGATTCCCCATTCGGCTTCGGTTTCATCTGCACTTACAAACAGAGTATGATCACCTCTGAGGGCATCGTAAAGCAAGCGCTGATAGGCTTCAGGAATCTCACTGTGAAATGAATCACGATAACAGAAGTTCATATGGGTACCGGTAATCTGCTGATCGGTCCCTGGTACTTTACTCATCAGGTGAAGAATAATTCCCTCTGAAGGTTGGATCTTGAAAATGATCCGGTTAGGATCGAGATTATTCTTATGATTATACAGAACCGCAGGAACCGGTCTGTAAGTTATCCCGATCTCAATTCCCTTTCTGTGAACCGCTTTACCGCATCGTATATAAACCGGCATACCGGCCCACCTCATATTGTTGATGACCAGTTTCAGTTCTGCAAAGGTTTCGGTTTTGGACTCAGGATCCACCCCATTCTCCTGAAGATACCCTTCATATTGAAATCGGTAACATTCCTCTATTTTTATATTTTTCAACACACTTAATTTCTGCTGCCGAATGTCTTCAGGGTCAAGACTGGACGGAGTCTCCATGGTAATAAGGCATAAGAGCTGTAAAAGATGGTTTTGAACCATATCCCTGATGATCCCTGCTTTATCGAAATAGCCCCCACGATCTGCTATTCCAATATCTTCTATGGCATTGATCTGAATCGATTCTATGTAATGGCTGTTCCAGGCAGGAAAAAAAACAGTGTTGGCAAAACGAAAAATCATAATATTCTGAACCGATTCTTTGGCCAGATAATGATCTATCCTGTAAATCTGTGATTCAGTGAAATAACGAGACAGCTCCCGGTTCATCTCGATAGCGGATTTCTGATCGTAACCAAAGGGTTTCTCAATCACCACCGTAGCTTCCTGTCCAAAGCCATCGGCTGTAATCTCCCGTATCGTAGCCATATAGGCGGCTGGAGGTTGAGAGAGAAAAATTACAATTCTGGAGAATTCTCCTTTTCCTTGCAGATATTGTTTGAGGCCGGAAACATACTGATGATAAAAGAGATGATTAGCGAAATCAGCAGAAATTCTGAAACGTCCCCTAAATTGTTCATCAGTAAAACAGGTTCTTCCACACCCCACAATTATGCATGAAGGACAGATCTTTCCTTTATTATAAAGGACTTCAAGTGCAGGGATCAGTTTTCTTCCTGCCAGATCACCTGAGGCACCTATGATGATTATAGCAATCCTGTCCAGATACACTTTAATCCTTTATTAAAAGTCTGTGATTATGGTTCCTGAATACTTCACCTGCATTTTTTAAATTAAATTTACAATAATTAACACCTGCAGAAAAAGTATCCGGAACCGGCTTCTGTTCAGATCGGCTTATTCTTCGGGGGAGAATTCGTCTTTGCTCACCCCGCATTCAGGGCAAACCCAGCTATCAGGGATATCTTCAAAAGCTGTACCCGGAGCTACACCACCATCAGGATCACCATAAACCGGATCGTAAACATAACCGCAAGCATTGCACACGTACCTTTTCACTTAAACCTCCAGAATGATTGAATGTGATTAAGATTGTAAAGAGACCAATCCGCACTCCTGACATTGACAGAGTGTTTCCGGTATTTCTCTTACCTCCAAATATACGCAAAGTCATTTTTGTTGTACAATGGTCAAATCTTTGGCTGAACAACATATGCAAAAATCGAACCAGTGGGGAATCGCAATTATTGTACCATTCTTCCGTTTAAAAAAGCATGTTAGTACAGATTGCGCAAAGAATAGTAGAGTTAATGTACAAAAATGTATCGAAACACATTTAAAATGATACACATGGCCCGTCTTTTGCGGTTTATTATAAAATAGGCAGACAGTTTAGCAGTCAAGAAAGATCTTGATAAAAAATATCTCTGGAGGAACATTATTCGACCGGCGTTCAATTTCTAAATTGCCAGCGATGACGTTTCCTGAGGTTAAATAGATACGACCTCTTCAAGGAGGAACAATGAAAAAGCTGCAAAACATATTATTGATTCTACTGATAGCCATGCCGGTCCTTTTGAGTCCTGGCTGCACAGGTGCCAAAAGCGATACAGTTCAGAACGACTATATTCAGCCAATCGGCTCATTAGAACAGTTTAATGCCATAATAGAACATTCCGGAAACCGACTTATCGCTTTTGACCTCTACGCCGACTGGTGCATGCCTTGCCATGTACTGGAACCTCTTCTTAATGAAATTGCCAAAGAATACAGCTCCAAAGTCACCTTCTATAAAATCAATGCAGACCAGTTTCCACAGATAATCGAAGCCTTTGGAGTAAATGGTATCCCTTTTGTGGTTTTTATTAAAAACAAAAAAGCTATCTATGCCCTTATGGGAGTTCAACCAAAAGAGTCGTACACTAAAATTATAAACAGCTATGCAGATACCAGCTCAGAGAAAACAAAAGAACCTGATGGAAAAAGAGTTGAAGGGTTAAAGATAAATGCTGATATAAATTGTTTCAGATTCAGGCACAATTACTCATTTTAAATTAAACCTAAAATCCGCAGTTGAACGCGGCGCATATGCATAACATAGTGAGCGCCAAGCCATTCACACGGTTTGACCTTATCACCTTGTCGATAAGGCCTGCACCGCGTTCAAGGCTTATCATCTCAATATCTTATGCATCTGCATCCACCTCAACTGCGGAATTTAGGTTAAAAAATGAAGTTTATCAGATAGTTGCTTTCTTTATAAAAAGACTATCTGAAAATCAAAGCATTAAAAAAAATAACAACATAGGCTTGCTGCGGATAACACCATCCACAGCCAGCCTGACATACACTATTTATTAGCCCAGAGTCCATGAAGATTGCAGAATTCTCTGGCTTTCAGCTCCACATTCTCATCCTCCACATAAAATGTCGCCTCAGCCACAGTATCCCCAACCTTAAAATCATGGCGCATTACCGTATCTCCAGCAAAAAGCTCCACAAACAAAATATAGTGCTCTTTTGTCATGGGATGAGCTATGGAACCAACCTTTACGGTTACTTTCTTCCCATGTCGCTCAATCACCGGTACATGTTTCTCTTTGGCCCCATCGCTGGTATTGGCAATAAGTTCTTTCATTTCTTTGTCACAACAGGACAAACTCTCTTCTCCATCCCAAAGTGACTCAACTACCACTCCACATCCTGAACACTTGTAAATAGCACCTTTTTTAACCATGTAACTCTCCTAAAAGACTAAGATTAACTGTGAATTATTTTACTCGTACTAAAATATATGTTAATTCTGTCCCTGCTATGCCGCAAAAAACTCAGCCAGTCCTTCCGAAGAAGCCACCATCGCCTTCTGCCCCTTATGCCAGTTCGCAGGACAAACCTCTCCATGCTCTTCATGATACTGCAGCGCATCTATAATACGCAAAATTTCATCAACACTTCGCCCCAATGGCAGATCATTTACCACCTGATGACGGATAATAAAATCTTTATCTATTAGAAACAATCCCCGATACGCCACTCCAGCACCTTCAACCAAAACATCATATTCTGCAGAAATCGATTTGGTAATGTCTGAAACAATCGGATATTTCACTCCCTCAATACCTCCTATGGACTTGGGTGTCCTAAGCCAGGCCAGATGACTATAATGGGAATCTATGCTGATTGCAATAATCTCTACATTTCTAGCTTTAAACTCATCGAGCCTATCGTTAAAAGCATGTATCTCAGTCGGACATACAAAAGTAAAATCAAGGGGATAAAAAAACAGCACTATATATTTCCCTTTTAAATCAGATAACTTAAAATCCTCAAGTATCCGGTCTTCCTTTACTGCTGTGGCGGTAAAATCTGGCGCACTTTTGCCAACCAGTACTGACATGATTATTCTCCTTTTCTAAAAAAGTTAAAAGCATCTAATTACTTAACCAGGCCATTTTGCAAAAGCTGTGCCACAAGATCAGCCTCAATAAACAATAAATCTGAACCATTATGGTCTTCGCTTTTAGATTTATTCCGATACACTTCTGTCTTATAATCTCTTTTTGTCAATATCTTACGATATTACAAAATCCTGTATCATCTTCTTTAACTAAAAATTTTGCTTTGTTTGTCGGAAAAAATATGAGAAGTAAATCAGCAGGCGAATTCTGAGGTTTTCGTATGTTTTTCAGACATCAATCACTTTAAATAGCTTTTTATACGGAGATATTCATCGCTATAGAATGATCCGCTGTCAGATACAATACACCCAGTTCTGTTTATTGCTTTTTCAACACTCTCTATTCTCTCTGAGAGAAGCGGATGAGTCGAGAGCGGTTCGAATACTTTCTGACTATCTCCAAATTTTCTTTTAAGTTTTACAAAAAAATCTCTGATTCCTAAAGGATTGATACCGGCTCTGCAAGTATAAACAACAGCAAAACTGTCTGCCTCGAATTCATTTTTTCTGGAAAATTTCAGAAAAGCCAGATTCTCCAGTAACGATGCAGCAGCTTTGGCAATTGTCGATTCGTCTCCAAAAAGAATCTGATTAACTAATCCGGTTACTTCACCGGCAACCAGACGATCAGCACTGTGATAGTTTGTAATATGTCCTATCTCATGAGCCAAAATTCCGGCCAATTCAGCAGTATTTTCAACCTCTTTCAGTAACCCAGTGTATACAAATACATGTCCTCCGGGAATCGCGAAAGCGTTAATGGAGGAGTCATCGTCAAGAATAGTGAAGGTAAATTGAAGGTTTGGTCTTTCTTTCTGATTTTGTGATAATAGCGTACCGATTGAATCAACGAATTTTGTCACCCGATAATCGCCCTTAAAGGGCGGATAATTTTCGGTATCGGCAGATATCTGATTTTTCAGATTTTTTCCGATTATTATTTCCTGCTCTTCACTGATTAAAAAAGGTCTTATTGTATCACAAAAAAGAAACACCGGCAAAACAATAATCAGATACTTTTTCCAAAAGTAGCGCATCTTTTTTTTCATGGTATAATATTTTGCTTTATGCGTTCTTACATATCCATCTGCTGTTTTTTTTAATGATATTATACTATGAAAATAAAAAAAGGGACCGTTAAATCGTAGTGAAATAACAGATCCCTTGGATATT
>CAYPMS010000137.1:0-9632 GCA_964411655.1 uncultured Fibrobacter sp. | reverse complement strand
TAAACCTGTATTTCCCGGAGTTTATATTATTGAAAATATGGCTCAGGCGTCCTGTTTTCTGCTTTCTAAATCCAGCGGCGGTCTACAGAAGAATGCGGTCTACTTTCTGGGCAAAGTCTCAAAAGTCTCATTCATGCAGCCGGTAATCCCTGGAGATCAGTTAATCACCACCGTAATTATTGATAAACTGATAGGGGAGAGTTCAATGGTCACTGCCAGATCCACTGTCAACGGTAAACTTGTCGCTAAAGGCGAACTTATGTTCGGAACGCGCAAAGAAAAATAAAGCAAACAAGCAATTTGTTTTTATTTTCCTAATTAACTATATTTACCATTCTTTTTAAAAAATCCCATTCGGGATAGAATCAAAATATGAGCGAAAACAGAGTTGTAATTACCGGATTAGGCCTTGTTACCCCAATAGGTACCGGGGTCCAGAAATTTTGGCAAGCCGCAGTTAATGGTGAAAACGGCGTTCGCCCACTTAAAATATTCGATCCAACAGAATTCCGGACAAAAACCGGTGGAGAAGTTTTAGATTTCAATCCCACTGATTTTCTTACTCAACAGGAAATCAATCGCATGGGTCGTTCGAGCCAGTTTGCAGTCGCAGCGGCGAAAATGGCTATCGAAGATTCTGGTATCGAATGGGCAAAACTTAATCCCTTCAGAACGGCTGTCAGTATGGGTACTACCATGGGAGAGCCTCAAATTCTGGAAGAAGGGGTTAAGATAAAATATAAGACTGGTGATCCTCAGAAGATTCCCTCTGGGCTGCCTAGACAATATCCCTGTGGCTCTATTCCTGCAAATATTGCCCGCAAATTCGGGGTTAAGGGTCCGCACATGATGATTCCTACAGCTTGTGCGGCTGGCAACTATGCTATTGGATACGCCTTTGATCTCATAAAACTAAATAAAGCCGATGTAGTTATTGCAGGTGGAAGCGATCCGTTTTCCGGCATTGCATTCACCGGATTTAACCGTCTGCTGGCAACTACCCCAGATGTGGTCAGACCATTCGATCTCAACCGTTCAGGTATGGCTGTCAGCGAAGGCGCCGGAGTGTTGATTATCGAACGTCTAGAACACGCTTTAGCCCGCGGCGCACATATCTATGCAGAAATTCCTGGTTATGGTCTGGGCTGCGATGCCTTCAAAATGACTATTCCCGATCCCGAAGGCTCGGGTGGAATTATCGCTCTGAAAAGATCTATTCATAACTCCGGAATTTCAATTGAAGACGTTGATTATATCTGTGCACACGGAACCGGTACCGGAGAAAATGACAAGTCTGAAACACTGATTGTAAAAACCGTTCTGGGAGATAAAGCCAAGAGTACCCCGGTTTCTTCTATTAAATCTATGCTTGGGCACACAATGGGCGCTGCATCAGCTATCGAAGCTGCAGCATGCGCATTAATGATCGAAAAAGGAATCGCTCTCCCCACTATTAACTATCAGGAGCCCGATCCTGAATGTGATCTTGATTATATTCCAAACAAAGCCCGGGAGATGAAACTGGATACGGTTATCTCTAATGCGTACGCATTTGCTGGAAACACCTCTTCACTAGTCCTCAGAAAATTTAAAGGATAAGACGTCAAGCATGCAATCCAGAAGAATTGTTATAACCGATGTAGCAACTATCAGTGCTTTAGGAGTGGGCTTCAGCAATATCCATTCGGCTATGGCTCTTCCACTGTTTAAAGTATCTGTAAAAGATTATGAATTTCATCAACTTGAAAAAGAAATCCAATGTTTTGGTGTTCGCGATTTCGATCCAGTCGCGGTTCTGGGAAAAAAGGGACTGCGTACAAAAGATAATGCAACCAAACTGCTCCTTGGTACATTCGAAATCGGACTCAAAGATGCAATGGAATCTTTAGATGAACAGAACCGGCCTGGAATTTGCATAGGAACCGCTTTCGGAAGCGTACAGAGTATCGGAGATTTCCTTAGTGATTCCATCGTTAACGGGGTCAACTCTGTAAATCCTCAGGCTTTTGCCAATACTGTAATTAACTCACCTACGGGAAACTCTAATATTCGCTTTGATGCAAAAAACCTCAGTGCAACCATCGCAACAGGTTTTAACTCCGGAATCGATGCTTTGATCTATGCTTTCGATTACATTCGGAGGGGCTATATAGATAGAATCGTTGCAGGAGGTCTGGAGGAAGTCAGCTACTACTGTCTTCTTGGATTAAGCAGAACCGGCCTTCTTTCCCCATCCTCAAATATCCGCCCTTTTGCTGTCGACAGTGACGGAATAGTTGCAGGAGAAGGATGTGCATTGTTTCATCTGGAAACAGAAGAAGCTGCAAAACAGAGGGGAGCTCAAATCCAGGCAGAAATTATCGGTGCGGCAAATGGTTTTGAACCGGAGGCTGCATTTGGCGATTCTCCAAACGCTCAAACTGCTGTTAACGTCTTCAGAACCGCCTGCGAGCAGGCTCAGATCAGCCCTGAAGATATCGACTTTATTGCTTCCTCGGCGAACGGAAACTTGCGCAGCGATTCGATCGAAGCCGCGGCTTTAAAAGAAGTTTTTGGTAATAAGACTCCAATCACTACATATAAATCCCTCACCGGTGAGTGCTACGGAGCCTCGGGTGCAATTGTAACCGCATGTGCCCTTTCTGACCTTAAAAATGGCACTGTCAGTGGAAATATTACTGCTTACAAAACTCTTCACGATCTGCCAGTCGTGTTTAATACTATTAAAAAAGATTCTACTATCACTATGATTACTTCGGTTTCCTGTGATGGTAATTGTAGTGCTATAATTCTTAAAAATCGTAAATAATAACAAAATATCTTATAACCTCAAGCCTGTGAGGAGTTGATAAATGGAGAGAGACGAAATCAAAAAGAGTGTAACTGAACTGATTACCGAAATCGCAGAAGATATGGATATTGACGAAAGTGCTATCACCGATGATGCCAATTTTGTAAAAGACATGGGTTTAGATTCAATGGCTCTTCTGGAAGTTCTGGCTACCATGGAAAAGAAATTCGGTGTAAGTATTCCCGAATCTGAATTCCCCAATATCACCACTATCAATAAATGTACTGATACAGTACAGAAATATCTTGCTGCCAAATAAGACTATTTCCATATTTATTGCGGCTCCGAAAGGTTTGCCGCAATTTTCTCCTTATTTTTTATTCGTGATTAAAGTTCCTCTCAATTCCACATCTGTATAATCAGTGACACTGTTTTGTACTATAACATTATGGCTTTAGCCGGCTTTTATTATGTATTTTTGTTAGGCTTACGTAACCTAAGTCAGATTCACCAGAAATCAATTTCCTTGTTTTTTCAGGTGATAATTGTATTCGGAGAATTTATAGCGACAGCTCAATTTCCAGATACTTGCTGACAAATCTTACAACTAAAAACCACTGGGGTACTTTTTGGCAGATTTTGATGTAGCGGTTTTAGGTTCAGGTATAGCAGGTCTTACTTGTGGAGCATTTCTGGCAAAACAGGGAATGAAAGTTTTGGTGTTGGAAAAACATTATCAAATCGGGGGTTACACCCATGCTTTCAAAAGAAAAAAATTCCTTTTCGAATCGGCTGTGCACTCCGTCCCTCTGGGCACCAATGGCCTTATCATGCACCTGCTAGGACAGCTGGGAGTCGACCAGCAATTTGCCCCGATGGAATTACCTTCCATGTATCATGCCGAATGGTCCGATTACTCTTTCACCATGCCTGTATGGTATGACGATGTCAAATCAAAGATGCAATCGGCCTTTCCAAATCAGAAACAGCAGATCACCAAATTACTCGATGAGATGCAACGCATCTACGATGCTTTCATCACTCCGGTTTTCCAGGGTTCACTAGAAGAAACCAGCTATTACCGTGATTTTATTTATAAGCATCTAAACCGGTCCTACAAAGATTACCTCTGCTCATTTCTTAGTGATCCAAATCTTTTACGGGCCTTCTATTCACAGTGGCCTTATGGAAGCAACCCACCTTCAAAAGCGCCTGTAATGTATTATGTGTTGATGTTTACCGTACATGCCTTTGAAGGCTCCCATTATTTAAAAGGCGGCTTTGGAACCCTGGCAAAAGCTCTGGCATCGGTCATCACCTCAAATGGAGGAGAAATACGCACAAAAGCAGAAGTGACTGGATTAAAAAATCAGGGAACAAAAATAACAGAACTGACTCTAAACACCGGAGAAGTTATCTCGGCAGATCTATTTGTCTCTAATCTTAGCCCTTATATTTTGCATAACCAACTTATTGATCCTTCAGTCCGTAATAAAATCTGGTTACGCAGACTTAATAACCTTAAAACTTCATTCTCCGCAGTTGCACTTTATTTGGGATTGAATACTTCCATTTCTGATCTTATTCCAAATAACATTCATTTCCACTTCTCTGATAACGATGATGATCGTATCTATAACCGCATAATCAGTAACCGTTCCTCAGATATCGATCATCTGCTCTTTCTGCACCCCAGAACCTCAGATGAAAATCATACACTGACAATTCTTACCTATATCCAGAAATCGTTCTCTTCACAATGGAAACAGGAAAAGAAGGTATTTGCAGACAAGATGCTCTCAGAAGCAGAAATTCTTTTCCCTGGTCTTAAAGAACGAATTGAACTGATTGAAATCGGTTCCCCTGATACTTTCGAACGGTATACATCAAATACCAATGGTGCTCTCTATGGATTCGAAAATACCAATGAGATCTATGGCGAAGCCAAAATTCCCTCAACAACCCATCTGCCAAATCTCTTTCAGACAGGTCATTGGGGGAAACCCGGTGGAGGTGTCTGGAACTCCATCTATAACGGGTACATTACTTTTCTGACCATGATGCAAAAGCAGTAATATTCTGAACCGTTAATAGTGAAAAATATGCCCGGATTATTTTTGCTGGTAAGTTGTCAGAAAACGATTCATTTTACCGATTGCCTCTTTTAATTCATCGACTCTGGGCAGAAACACAACTCTGAAATGATCCGGAGAAACCCAGTTGAAACCGGTACCATGAACTAACAGGATTTTTTCACTTCGCAGCAGATCGAGTACAAATTTTTCATCACTGCGGATGTTAAACTTCTTGATATCGAGTTTCGGGAAAAGATAAAACGTTGCGGTCGGTTTGACACAGCTCATGCCATCTATCTGGGTAATCATAGAATAGCAGATATCCCTCTGCTCCCGCAATCGTCCACCAGGCCGGGTGAGGTCAAAAATGCTCTGATATCCACCCAGAGCAGTCTGAATAATAGACTGTCCCGGAACATTACTGCAAAGTCGCATGGATGCCAGCATGTTTAAACCTTCAAGATAATCCTTCGCCTGTTGTTTATTGCCACTTACAATCATCCACCCTACCCTGAATCCGGCAATACGATACGCCTTGGATAAACCATTAAAGGTAACAAACAGAATATCATCTGCCAGTGATGCAGTTGAAACATGAACCGTATCATCATAAAGAATCTTGTCATAGATTTCATCTGAAAAAACTATCAGGTTATGTTGACGGGCAATTTCGACAATTTCTTTGAGCAGTTCTACAGGATAGGTCGCACCCGTTGGATTGTTGGGATTGATAACAACGATACCTTTGGTATTGGCGGTTATCTTTGCCTTTATATCATTGATATCCGGATACCATAAAGATTCTTCATCGCAGATATAATGAACAGCGGTTCCCCCTGCCAGGTTTACCGCAGCAGTCCACAGGGGATAGTCCGGTGATGGCACCAGTATTTCATTACCACTATCAAGCAATGCCTGCATAGACATCACGATAACTTCACTAACCCCGTTTCCTATAAATATCTCGTTGATATCGACTCCATTGATTTTTTTCTGCTGGCAGTACTGCATAATAGCTTTTCGTGCCTGAAAAAGGCCCTTGGAATCCGAATACCCCTGAGTATTACTGAGATTGATAATCATATCATGAATTACTTCATCAGGGGCAAAAAGCCCGAAAGGTGCAGGGTTCCCGGTATTTAACTTCAGTACCTGATAGCCTTCCTCCTCAAGTCTTTTAGCTTCCTCCAGAACCGGCCCGCGAATATCATAAAGCACATTATCCAGTTTTGATGATTTTCTGATCATAGTTCCTACTCCAAAAAGGATTGGCAATATTTTAAAAAGCCTGCCTCTTTAAAATGATGTATTTATCCTGAATTCCCGAAATCCGGTCCCTTATGGGAGATTAATATCATTTACCAGATTAAGCAGAATCGATTACATCTGTTAAAATACAATAAACCTTTTAAAAGAATCCAAAGATGTTTAACCTGAATCGGTCGATTCACGCCAAAAAGACTTTTTTTCTTGTACACAGTCTGTGAACGTTTTATTCCATTTTTTTTCATTTCACAAAACCTAAACAATTTATGAAGCTATATTAATAAATAATTCCATTAAGAATTTAATAGCCAAAGAAACCGTACCTTTTGCCTGTCAAAAGTGATCATAACTGATCATTAGTTGGTGTTATCGCGGGTAAGTAAACGGACCTAAAAAAAATTAATCAACACCATATTGTTTTATATATGCTAAAAACAGAGAATATTAAAGAAAATTATAAGTTACCACGGGGGTTGCATTATGTTTATTATTTATCTCAAAAAAGCAGCTGATCTTGTTTTCTCTGCTGTTTTTTTAATCTCTCATCGGCACTTCTGCACCAACAGATCAGGAAGGAGATAAATAAAATGGTCTGACTGCGGGTTAACCCCGCAGTTGGGCCGTGCCCATTACCCCAGAGATAAAACGCTTACAGTCCAAAAATCACCTCTGGGGTTCTTAGGCCTGCAACGTTCTTCTTATGCCTGAAAAAATTAAGTAAAACGTACCTCTACTTTTCACGCCAACTGATCAGAGTGAAGGTATTGCCAAAAACACCTGGCCGGTGGAACCGATTTCTCATAGGTTAAAAAATCCCAACCGCCGCTTTTCCTGAAGTTTCCTTTGCAAATGATCGAACCGGTCACATTGCCGTTTCCGGTCTTTTCAAAATTCCTGTTCATTGCAAAAAGCAACCCATGGACGTTACCGCTTCCACTGAAATCGATCTTACCGTTTACACTGAGAGCAAGAGGATAATTCTGAACCTTATAATAATTTCCGCTTCCAGAAATTTCTATGTCCCCTGTGTAATGATACTGCCCAAAAAAAAATCTCCAGAACCGCTTCTTTTGAAATCCCCGTTTACCCACATTATTCACCGGGGACATGGAACGAAGCTGACCTGCTTATGTACTTATCAGAATATACCTGACCGTTAGCCAATGCGTGTTCATAATAGGGAGTGGTGTTTATGACAGGGATACGTAGGTGTCTACAGGTCCGATATTTTTAGCACCGGTTATTCTTCCGCTGCCATTTTCAGAGATTCAGGGAGTCCAAACATCACCGTAAATAAAACAGGAGCCTTTTCTTTCTATCCCACCACAGGAAACGATTAAGGCAGTGATATCGCTTGAACCGTTGATGGAAAAAGATTTGTTACAATGCACAACCGAAGCTCCAGCATTGAGCCATCCATTTCCTGACCAGGTGATCGATCAACCTGCCGCTATAGCTTTATTATAGGCCTCATCGGCAAAAGAAGCCCAGGAGACTGCATAAGCGGTTAATATCGATTTACTCTTGTTTCTATAGGTTGCATCTGAAAAGAGCATAGTGTATCCATCGTACACATAGTTGAGCAGTAGACAGTGCATGCTCCTCCTGAAGTCAGCATTTTCTACAACCTGGATCTTTGAATTCGCTATCGGGCTTATCTGACCGGATTTCAGTGTTGCCAGAGCATGTTCATTTCCTGCTTCTGCGATATTAAACAGGGTAATATCGATTCTGCGATCAGAGGTTCGCCTTATGGAAATACTGATTGATTTAAACATAATACTATTTATGATGATTCCGATTATTCCAATAATCAGTACTGTAACGAGGGCAGAGCCGTCTTGATTTCTCATCGAACCTCCCCCTGGTTTTAATCAGAGGTTAAAAGGAGTAAGCGGTGTTTTCATTGTTTAAGTATATCTTATTAGAGGTTTTAAATTACGGAAGTATCGTTTCCGGTTTTGTGGAATTGGAGGTGATGGTCTACATATCTATCTTGTTGACAAAAACAGAGACAATAAAGAAGCACGTACTTTGCTTTTTTTGCTGGGAATTAATTCTGGTTCGGGCAATTCCCCAGAGATAATTTCTCGATCTGCAAACCCCTTATCTCTGGGGCAATCGCTGGAATGGAAATTGCAGTCTTATTTCCGCAAATTCACCCCAAAAGGAGAATACATACATGAGTACAAAACCCAGAATCGTCGCCCCTGGCGTTATCTATCAGGTTTACTCAAAAGGTGTTCAGGAGCTTCAAATATTCAAAAAAGATGAGATTAAAACCTTCTTTCTCCAGCAGTTACAAAAGAGCTTAAAAAAATACGACTTCACCTGTCTTGCATTTTCCATCTCCTTAAACCAGTACCATCTGGTTCTTCAGTCCGATAAACAGTCTATCTCCCTTGTCATGCAGCATTTTAATTCCATTCTTGCAAAAACGATTAATAAAGTTCTGGGCCGTGGGGGTACTGTTTTCTCCTCCCGCTTCATTTCTGTAATAGTAGAAGATGATCAGCTTAACAAACTTATCCGCGAAGTTCATCTGGAATCAGTACAACTGGGGGAAACGACCCTGAAAGAACTTGAACATTATAAGTTTTGCAGTCATTCCATTTTAATGGGAAACAGTACTTTCGATCTTATAGATAGAGAGGCAATTCTAAAAAAGATGGGAATAGATTCCAAAGAAAAATATTATCAACTTATAACAGATGCAGGTAATAGCTATGATGGTTTCAACTCTAAAATGAAAGATGTCAATAATGCAAAACAGGGATTCAGGGAACCGCAATTGTATGTGATAGGAAAGCCGGAGTTTGTTAAAAAAGTGATCGAGTTGGACAATTGCAGACGCTTACAAATTGCCCGCTATATCAGTGAAAACGTAAAAATGAAAACGATCCATGAAAAAGTAGCCCAATTTATGATTATGGAAAATGAAGATCTTTATCGTACCGGTCAGTCTAACGAAAGATCCACCGGAAGAGAACTCTTTGTTACCATCTGCAAAAAGTATTACGAATTCAGCGGAGCAGAATTAGCCAGGTATTTAAGGGTAACAGAAGCAGCGGTTTCCAGGATGCTTAGCAGATTTCGAAATGTGGAGAATAGAGAGTATCTTATCCAGAAAGTTTTGGAAGAGATCACCTGAAAAAATTTTGCTGAAAAACTTAACAGGTGATTTTCAATTATTCCAATCTGCTCAAAAATGCTGATATGTTATTTTACTTCTGTTTAATGTTGTGTTTGTTAATTAAAATGACTCTTTCGGGTGTACCATTATTATCCAAAAAGTGGATTTCGCAGAAATTTTTTTCAGGCTGTTTGATAATATCCGGCAGTCGGAAGGCAGAAAAGATTCTAATTTACAAACCCCAGAGGTAACCTTTTTGCGCGTTGTAATTTCACCTCTGGGGAAAGCCAAAGATTAACTATCAATCTAATTGGGAAAAATTGCTGGTCTAATATTTATTTGGCAATCTGAAAGCTGATTCTTTTTT
>CAYPMS010000136.1:0-9791 GCA_964411655.1 uncultured Fibrobacter sp. | reverse complement strand
GTTACATGGCCAGCTTTTTTGTCAATTTTTTTGAAATCCTATGGGATGGTAGTGTAAATAATTATTCATTTTTTCCTTTTACACTCTTTATCATCTATAAAAAGAAATAATTACCAGAATCATAGTATATTAAGTTATGAAGTCATGTTTTGTCAGTTATTATTGCTGAGTTTTCTTCCCCTTTGAATCCGTTAAAAAGCAGGGTGCACATTTCTGTGCACCGCTATTATTTCATCAGAAGAATTTTTGAACTGTTGATTGTCTTTGCACTGGTGTTAATTTTCAGAACATAATATCCTTTGCTAATATCAGACAGATCAAAACTGCGAGAGTAAGATGCAACAGAACCTGTCTGAATTTCTTCAGATTTTACAATTTTACCTCTCAGATCATACAGTCTGATGAATATAGGTCCATTTACATAAGCATTAAAATTCAAATGCAGTATTGAATTGATAACATTCACCTTTACACCAGAGGGCATAACAGTTTTTATTGAACCGAAAGCACTTGGGTCAAATAATCTTACGGATACGTTATCAATGTTAACTGCTGGGGTTTCGGTACCGACGTTAAAACTAAGTCTTCCATTGATATCGGTTGGTTGTTCCATTGCAAAAACGAATGAGAAAGACTGTTTTTGTGTGGTAAGGTTAAAATTCTGCAGTTCTGACAGATAGCTTGTCCATGGATCATCTGCCATCTCAACATTCACTTCAAGGGATCTGTTGGAAGCTGCATAAGCGTCAAAAGTTACTTTGTATTTCCTTCCATTCTCAAGAAAGAGACCGGGCTGGACAAGCTGTATACCATGATTGTTTTCTGCAACACTGTTAATTGTGATTCTGTACTCTCCATCAACGACACTACCAGTTGCTTCACCTTCCCATTTGTTTAATGTCCATTCATCAGATCCCGAACCGAAATCTCCGTTTAAGACCAGATTGCCATCTACAGTGTTTCGTGAAAAGAGTGCGGTAACAGTTTTATCATCGGTCATTTCCACAGTAAGTGGGTTCTCGTTTCCGCTTATTCCTTCGCCACTCCATCCTGCAAACTGCCATCCATCCTCAGGTGTAGCAGTTAGAGTAACAGATGTTCCTTTTTCATATCCCGGTTTATCAGGAGTGCGGCTGACAGTTCCATGGCCAACAGTTTCAATGGAGAGCTGATAACCTGAAACCAAAAAGCGCCACCAGTTAAGACGGAATGGTTCTCCCGATCCTTTGAAAACCAGATAAAGGTAGTCTTTTTTACCGGTGCAATTGCTGACATTACATTGAAAAGTCTTCCATGTAGTCCAACTTCCAGTTCCGGTGATTTCGCATGTTCCAACCAGCGTTCCGGTCTGACTTCCTAACCGCAATTCAATTGTACCACCGGAAGAATTGCTTGCAGCGCGAACCTCAAACTTTTCGGCGCCACCACCAAAATCCACACCTTTAACCCGGATGTAGTCACCATTTGAAATCGAGGTGACCATTATCCCGCCTTCACTACACACATCAGTCTTAATACCTGACTGCCAATTGATAGTTTCAGCTTGAACAGTATCGAAAGGATTGAGGTTTTTGATCTGGGGAGGTCCATTGTCTGTGCAGGTTGTTTTTTTCATTGTACCATCCGCATTATAATCTGCCAGATCAACACTTACGCTTCTTTTATAAACCTGATTAGATATTCTGCGGTCATGATAAAATACATACCACTTATCCTGAAATTTAACAACAGATGCATGGTTGTTGTTGCCCATGTTTATGTTCTTGCCGTTGACTGTAGGATTATCAAGGATTATGCCTTTATATGTAAAACCGGTCATCGGATTATTACTTGTCATATAATCTATTCTTGCTGAACTGCCATTAAAATCTGTAGAGTATGAGAAGTAATAAGTTCCGTTATTTTTATGCATAAAAGAAGCTTCAAAGGAACGGGGTGCGTTAATTGTCACAGCAGTTCCACTTGTGGATATCATGTCTTCATTCAGCTTGATAACTCTGAGGTTAACACCTGGGGTAGATCCACCACCTCCAAAATAAAGATATGCGTGACCATCATCATCTATAAATGCAGCCGGATCAAAAAGCCACTCTACATTACAATTAGGCATGTTTTTATTGATAATAGCTTTACCCAGTGCATCTTGAAACGGTCCTTCAGGCCTGTCACCAACCGCTACGCCAATAGATGATCCACCATCAGGGAAATAAAGGTAAAATTTGCCATTTCTGTAAGCACTTCCTGGTGCATAAGCACGGTTTGCCCACTTTGCATCTCTGGGTACTTTGAATACTTCACCATGATCGGTCCAGTTAACCATGTCATCCGATGAAACCAGTGTATAATCAATAATGTCGTATCCATCACCGTTATTATCATCACGTGAACAATACACATAAATCCGTCCATTCCATACCATGGCATTGGGATCGGCAGTGTATTTATGTGTAATAATCGGATTTTCTGCCCAAATCATTTGTATAAACAGAAACCCCACAATTAAAAATCCCTGATAAAATGAGCGATTTAAAATCATTTGACACTCCCTGTATTATTAGTTATTATTTCGCATTTCTTATCTTATTTTATACTTAAATGAAAGACCTCAGAAATATTAGAGATCACAACATTATTTATGCTGGTCATATTCCCCATTTTACCTTGCCAGAAATATCTTTGAAGAATTAAATGTACCTTTTTCTGTTCCAATTTTCACCACATAAAACCCGCATGGTAATCTTGACATATCACAATTGATAACATCTGTTTTCCCTGATCCAGTTCGAATTGTAATTTTCTTAACAAGATTTCCTCTCATATCGAATATCTTCATAGATGATTCCTTCACAGCCGGATCTCTCAGTTCGATTCTCAGTAAAGAGTTTCTATAGTTCACACTTATTGAAGAATTCCTGATGATACGATTGTTCATGCAAACAGATGTAGCTTCATAGACCCTAACCGAGACATTGTCAATTGTAACTGCGACATCTGAAAGTGCAACATTAAATACCAGACGTCCGTTGATGTCGTCAGGGTGCTCCATCGTGAAACGAAAAGAGAATGTCTTCTTAGTGCTGTTCAGATCAAATTGTTTTAATTTCGGCAGATAACTTGTCCAGGGATCATCTGCCATCTCAACATTTACTTCCAGTGATCTGTCTGATTCCGCAAAAGCATCAAACTTTACCTCATAAGTCTTACCTTTTTCAAGATAAATACCGGGTTGAACAAGTTGAATACCATGAGAATTTGTACCTGTACTCTCGATGTTAATTCTGTATTCTCCTTTCACGACATTTCCGCTTGCAGCTCCTTCCCAGACGTTTAGTCTCCATTCCGCTGCATCAGAACTGAAATCACCATTAAGCACCAGATTACCATCTGCAGTACCTCGTATAAAAAGTGCTGTAATCACTTTATCTTCATCCATCTTCACAGTAATCGGGTTTTCAACTCCACTTAAGCCGGAACCACTCCATTTGGAGAACACATATCCCGACTGCGGTTGAGCTGTAAGGGTAACAGTTTCTCCTTCATCGAAAATTGTGCGATCAGGTTTTCGAATTACTGTTCCCTTACCAATAGTCTCTATGCTCAGCCGTATACCCGGGTTATACAAACCTACAAATGAAACCACACTTTTTGCAGGTAGATTCCAGGAGAAACTGCTGCCGGCATTTATCTGGCTGCGGGCAGTCAGTTTGACTTCATCAGAGGTCTCCCAAGGGGTTATCACAGGCACGGATATGCCATTCAGAATAAATTTCTGTTCTCTTGCAGAACTGTTTTCATTTATTACAACAATTGTCAACTGTCCGAGAGAGTCATTGCGATAAGCAGTAACATAAATACCAGGAGATGGGTTATCATTTGTGCTGACCCTATATGATCCGGGTCTCACAAATCTACTGTAATTACCCATCACATAGCCGCGTTGAATCACATGTCCACGCATCACCAGTCCGTTTGATGCAGTCCCGTTTACACCGTCTGCAGGAATTATCCACCATGTATGATATGCACTTACCGGGCCATTGACTATCTGGCCGTGAATCTGTTTAGCGATGGCAATACCTGGCGTCATGGATTCATCACCTGCAAACTGGTCAAATCCATATTCTGTTTCCCAGAGTTCTTTTCCTTTTTCTCTGACTAAATTATATGGATAACCTCTGGAGCTGGTCGGTTCGTCTCCATAAGAATGCGATGCAATAACATCGCAGTACTTTACTGCATCAGGATCTTTTAATATCGCATCACCATAAGGTTTAAGCGATCCCCAGTTAATTACTTCAGGTGCAATGATTCCGGTTTTTAAACCAGCTCTCTCCAGAGATGGCCCAAGATATTTACCAATAAAAGTCGCCAGCTGTTCTGGTGTATATCTGCAGGATTCATATTCGGCTGTCCAGTTAGGTTCATTCTGTGCAGAAATCCATTTAAGGTCAACTCCCTGAGACTGGAGGTTTTTTACATAAGAAACAAGCCGGTCAGCCCAGTCCTGATAATGGGAAGGCAGCAAACTTCCTCCATTATTCACACTATTGTTATCCTTCCATTCACCTGGAGGAGACCAGGGTGCAGCCCAAATAGAGGCACCCAGTGCCTGAGCCTTTTTTGCGATGTCTATTTCACCAGCACCGGTTGTTCCATTAGGAGCGATTCTCATTCTAACAAGGGTCAATCCACATCCTTCTGTGGGCGAAAAAAGTTCAGTTATCAGTTCACTTTTAAGCCCGCCAGCCCAGGCTGTCGACCCACCAAAACCGGACATACGCTGCTGTATGCTATCAAACTGAACTGTACAATCACCTGCAAATAGCCGTGTTGCAAGCCCGACAAAGAAAATTGCCAATCCATGAATTATCCGGTTTCGATTGATTAATACCATCCGCATGTTTAATTTCCTTCTGAACAGATAGCAGATACTATGATAAAATAAGGATAATTCACCCAATTCCGGTAAACTATAAGAATATTCAGGTTAATTTTTGTTCCACAAAATGGAACATCACCAGATCAGTTTCTATGCAGTATTTTTTTTCTACAGATTATCTTTCCGTTTTCCTTAAGTCCGACAACATAGACTCCACTGGTTAATCCGGAAAGCTTTATATTCCAGGCGTGCTCTGATTCACATTGCAGATTTCTTCTGTTTACAATTTTTCCTGTAAGATCAAATAGATCAACAGACAGCCGATTACTGAGGTCAGAACCTGATCGGATTAGCAAAGAGGATTTCTGGTACCTGACATCTGGTTTTAAATTGGTATTCTTGCGCATTGAAGGCATTTGGCAGATTTCTGTGGCCTGCTGGATTTTAACATTATCCAGAAAAACTGTCTCGGTCGATCCACCAAAGTTAAACGCCAGTCGTCCACTGGAATCTGTCGGCTGCTCCATTTTAAAAGTAAAGGAATAGGGGGTTTTTGTTGTGGTAAGATTAAATGTTTCCGGATTTTTAAGATAACAGGTCCAGGGATCATTCTCCATTTCTACATTTACTTCCAGAGTCCTGTCTGACACTGCATAAGCATCGAAAGATATTTCATAAGATTTGTCCTGCTCGAGAACCAGTCCCGCCTGCACGAGTTGAATATCGTGATTATTTTTTCCTATGCCTGAGATTACTGCCCTGTATTCTCCATTTATTACATCACCTGTTGCGCTTCCTGCCCATACATTAAGAGTCCAACCAGCTTTCCCGAAGTCAAAATTACCATTGTATACAGTATCCCGATAAAGGGGAATTGTTACTCCATCAAACGCGATTCCATCAAAGGGTACCACAATGACTTTGCTGTTATGATCATCATTTCCCAGGTCCCTTTCTTTTTCAGAATCAATTACTGAGAAGGTCCAATGAGTGACATGACCATTTTCAATGTAAACCCCTGGACGTTCGATTTTGGCCCATCGATTTACAGTTCCATCTGTGTATCGAAGAAAATTTGATCTGGGATCAAAAGCCAGACCCTCGTTTGTCCAATTTTTTATTCCATCCTTTGATCTGAGGTGATAAGCTTTTTTATCACTCCATGAATTAACCACTACATGATAATATCCACCACTATACCATAAAACCGGATCTTCAAGATTAGGTGCAAGACCACTGTAAATAGAATTACACTGAATTTTATAGGGACCAGTCAGTTTATCACTGGTCATTATCTGTCCATGACGTTCAATAATCATGAATTTACCATCATCGGGACGGATTATAATGCTCAGGTTGGCAATTTCACTGGGCCTGTTAAACCCGTTAGCATCGATTTGGATCGAACCAGCAAAACTCCATGGACCATCTAATGATGGTGCTGTAAAAAAATCCCCAGGTCGGGTGTCGCTGACAACAGAGGCATAAGTTCCATCTTTGAGTTGCAAAATGGTAAGATTGTGTCCCTTTCCACCAGAGTTTGTTGGCCATGTCAGGCCTTTATCAATGTATGGCCCCATTATCGAATCACTGACAGCATGAATTCCTATAGAACTCAGCCATGCCCAGTGACCACCATTTTGATTCCATCGACTGGCAAACATGTGATACTTTCCATCCGGCCCTTTAATAATCGGACCATCCCAATAACTGTATGCGCTATTTGTCGTATCTTCCAAACCATTACCTATATCACGTGGTCCTACTGCAGCACAACCCCACTTGTCATTCTTCAGAGATTTCACAATTGGCATTGGCAAAAAATAATCTATCAGAGTCTGAGCATACCCGATGGTAGCATGTACCGTGCAGACTATAAACAGACTATAAACTATTCCGTTCTTAGAATGGTATTTTTTTGCCATATTTACACTTGTCTCTTTCTTGTATCCTTTTTGATCTATCTTCCGGTCATTATAATCCCTGATTTAAAATCAGTTTTACCTGATTTAACCTTTAAGACGTAATAACCTTCCGGAAATCCTGCACTATTTATGAATTTGCGGATATTTTCTGAACCATTGTTAAATCGGGTTTTCCATACGACCCTGCCTTTGAGATCATAAAGATTTATAAACCCATCATTTGTCTTATCAGTTTTAATTTCAATTATAATAAAAGAACCTTTCTGGCATACCGTTACCTTTCTTAATTCACTGCTTTTACCAGAGTTCCTCACACCTGTTTTTATTATTTCGAAAAGGGAGACATTATCGATGTAAACAGACGGTAAATCGGTTCCGGCACTGAATTCAATTCTGGAATTCTCGTAAGTCGGCTCTTCCATGGTGAAATCAAGAGAAAAGGTTTGTTTTGATGTTGTAAGCTTTACCTCTTTTTCTCCATCGACAATATTACCTAAAAATGTTGTCCAGGGTTCTTCCGGCATTCCTACATTAACATTCAATACCCGTTCTGCTGAAGCGTAAGCATCATAAATAAGACGATAGGTTTTGCCTTTTTCCAGCAGTATTCCCTGCTGAACCACCTGTATGTCATAATAATTTTCTGCCACACTATCGACTGTGATTCGGTATTCCCCATCTACTACACTTCCTTTGCCGCTTCCACTCCAGTTATTGAACGCCCAGGCATCTATTCCTGCTGAAAATGTGCCGTTTACAATAAGATCCTTTTTGCCATCTTTTGTCAGGAAATTAGCAGTAATAGATTTTGTGGCATCCATGGTGACAATCAATGGATTCTGATCTCCAGTCGCATCACCGCTCCAGTTGCTGAAAACCCATCCTTCTTCAGGTTGGGCAGAAAGTGCAACTTTTGAGTCCTTTTTAAAAACTGTAGTGTCTGGAGAACAACTTACCTTTCCCCGTCCAACGGTTCCTACCGAGAGTCTGAAGCCGTCAATTGGATCAGTAATTTTAATTACATCGGTATAGGAACTTCCAATCTCAAACCAGTCAAAATCAGCATGTCCGCCAACATTCTTTGTAGCATAATTGAATAAAGCAAACCGGTATCCTACAAAATGTTTGAGATCATAGCTCATCTGTAAGGTATTTCCAATTGGAGTCCATGCAAGGCTGTCAAGACTGTAGAAGAAAGTCGCTTTATCGGTGCGATTAGTAAAATCCATATCAACCCGCAGATAAACTCTATTTTGGCTGATCGGGGTGCTAGTTATTTCTTTGGGAGTTCCATTTCCGGCATTAACCATCACTACCGAAAGACTTGTTCCGGATTTTTTTATACCCACATACCCGTATCCATACTGAAACGCACACAATCCAGCCACATCACCATCTTTCATTCCAGAGGCATCCATTGCAATACGTCCCGAACATTTGGGTCCAAAGCTGCGCTGTGTCAATGTGTTTCTGGCATTAACAACCTGAGCATCAGTGCGACTGGTTTTAATCCGGTAATAACCCGGACGTTCTGTTAAAGACCAGTTATTGTTGTCTGGATTATGATTCCATTGCCATTCCAGTTTCATAACAGAGGAACTGAAATCATCGCTTGTTACAATACCTGTTGCTCCATGCTCATTCTTTACAGGTATGTTGATTGTATTTGGTGAGACACCACCATTAAAAACCGGCCAATCATTTTGCCAGGTGACCGGCATCAGCCAGGGACAACGGCCGACCGAACCATTATCCTGGAAAAGATATCCCCACCATGAACCATCTTCTGTCTGTATGACACTTCCCTGAGCTACTCCCTTGCTGCTGTGTGCGACTTTCCCTTCATAGGTACCGTCAATTGTACGGCTTCTATAAACCAGAACAGTACGACCATCGTAACCTGAACTTGGCCAGCAAATCAGGAAAACATAATACCAGCCGTTGATTTTTTCTATATGCGACCCTTCAGCATTGACAATGTAGCTTCCTACCATGCTTTGGGCATTTGGAATGAGAATCTTGTTAAGCCCGCCAGCCTTCAGCGCAGTCATTTCCGAATTTAATTCCACGATACGAATATCGCTGCCTCCGTAAACGATATAGTTTCGTCCGTCACTATCCATAAAAAGAGAAGGATCGTGATATGCGGGAGAAAACTGAACCTCTTTCCAGGGACCACTTTCCACATTTGTAGTTGAGTACAGGTGTGTTTTACCGGTTGTATATGAGAATGTCAATACATAAAAAATTCCATTCTTATAACGAATACTGCTGGCCCATGATCCCTTACTGTAGGCGTTCTTTCCATTTCTGAGGTTCATCTCGTCATTATCGACAAGGGTGGAATAGGCATATCCGACAGTACGCCAGTTCACCAGATCTTTAGATTTCATGATTGGAACGCCAGGAGCCATGTGCATAGTAGTGTGACTCATATAGTATTCACTGTCAACACGGACTATGGAAGGATCTGGAATATCAGCCCATATTATAGGGTTCTGAACCGTCTCTGCAAATGTTGCCATAATACCTAAAAAAACAACAGATAAGACTATCGGCTTTGAATATCTCAGATTCATAATTTTTAACCTATACATGTTTAAAAAGACTTCAATTGAATTCCTTGTTAGACCAGATGCTTATTTAATCTGTAAAAATCACTTTAGAGGTACCAATAGCTGTCCCATTTCCGTAAATTTTTACGATATAATAACCTCTGGAAATATTTGATAATTTAAAGCTGCCTGTGTTTATTTCTGCAGCCCGGATCTTTATTTTTTCGGATTTTATCACTTTGCCTCTCAGGTCATAAATTCTCATAAATGCTACACCACTTATGTCTGACCTGAAGCTTATCTTTATTGTTGAATTACTGCAGTTTATTATCACTGGTGATGATAACTGACCTGGTGTTTTTCTGGAAGCTGTTTCAGAGGAATCGAAAACTCTGACAGATACATTATCTATTGTAACCGAAGAAGAACTGG
>CAYPMS010000135.1:0-10090 GCA_964411655.1 uncultured Fibrobacter sp. | reverse complement strand
AAGCCATTCACGCGGTTTGACCTTATCACGTTGTCACATTCGTTCTTTAAGCGTATGGTATCCGGTGCTGTAGCACCGTCTTTATCTTACCGCTTTGTCGATAAGGCCTGCACCGCGTTCAAGGCTTATCATCTCAATATCTTATGCATCTGCATCCACCTCAACTGCGGAATTTAGGTTCAAAAAAGTTCAGATAAATTTGAATTTTTGGCAACTTCTAAAACTGTTACGCCAATAGCTCTGTTTATTTCAGACTTATTTCATTGATTTTCAGCCCTGAGAAATTTGAGTCCAAAGGATGTATTTGTGGAAAAAGGACGCATGTGCAGAAGTATTCGTGAAATTCTTGCCTATCGTTATGCCCATGGGCTGATTCTGGAAAGGAATGCTTTAGCGGTCAGGAAATCTGAGCAGACACATTACCTCAGATATCACAGAACAGCTTGAAAAGACTGTTTTTTCCAAAATAATACCTACATTGCCAGAAAACTCAAAAAAACCTTTAACGAATCTGGTGAGCATCATTTGCTCGGGAAAAACAGAGAATTGTTTTCCCGGGCTAATAATGGAGGTGAGGGGAGTTGAACCCCTGTCCGAAAAACCATCAATACGAGTCACTACATGCTTAGTTCTTCTTTTTTAATCTCACCCTCTGGTGCGCGGAAGAACACGCTAACCAAAAGGCCAGTATCGTTATCTCGCCTGACAGCCGATACCCTCTGCCAAACCAGCGCCTTAATTTGCCCGGTCAAAAATAAGCGCGATCCCTGACCAGGTTGCCGCCTTTAATTAGGCAGCCATTGCAAAAGAATAATCTTCGGCAATTATAGTTTTATCGGATGATTTACGAGGCCAACCGATATCCTCGACATGCAACCCAATATCTCCAGTTCCCCGTCGAAAGCCAATACACCCCCGAAAAGGATATCAGATTTTGGATTTTAAGAGAAAGAGATCTGTCAAATTGTAATCAGACCCTGAAATAATCGAAACTACAACGTACTTCCTGAGTCTCTCTAAAATCAAAGAACAAGGTGTTTTTAAGCACCTTTTAAACCTGTAATCAATATATAATACGGGAAATGGGACCGCTTATTTAAATTTTAAGCCTTAAAAACCCGTTTTTTCAGGCAGATTCGCGGATAATAAACTTTGTGGGAAGCTCCTTGTGCTTTATCCCGGACTCTCTTCCCTCTATCTTGTCCACTATCATATTTATGGCATAATCCCCCATTTCCAGCTTGGGCTGACGAACCGTGGTCAAAGCCGGTTCAATAACTTCGGCTGCCGGGATATCATCATAACCCACCACTGCCAGCTCGGAAGGAACATTTACCCCCCGCCGCTTTGCTTCCTTGATTATTCCTATAGCCACCATGTCTCCTGCAGGTACAAAAACCGCTGTAACCGGTGGATCAACCGAGAGCAGCTTGTCAAACACTTCTATTCCGTAATTCATCACGTCATCTTCAACTGTAAACACCAGATCAGGACGGAAACCTATATTATGATATTGCAAGGCATTTTTGTAACCCTGAAGCCTGTCTTCGGTAGCCGCCCCATGCTTGTAACTGGTAATACAGGCGATAGACCGGTGTCCTTTCCCTATAAGATATTCGGTGGCATCGAATGCGCCCTGCTCATTATTGACATAAACAGAATCCAGATTTTCACATTTACGGGCCACAATGATGCTGGGCACACTCTCTTCCCGGAAAATATTAAGCTCCTCATCGGTAACTGTGGAACTAATCAGAATCACTCCGTCAATACGTCTCTCTCTGGCCAGGCGCTGAAAAAGCTGGGATTCATTCTCTTTCTGCCCCACTGTATCAAAAAGCTGCACTGTATATTCGATATCACGGTTGGTGGATTTAATCCCCTGAAGAACCCTCACCACAAAAGAAGATGCAAGATTAGGTACGATTACTCCGATTGAGTTGGACTTTTTAGTGGCTAATCCCCGGGCAATAACATTGGGATAATAGTTAAGCTCCTTGGCAATCTTAAGAACCTTTTTTCTGGTCGCATCAGAAATATTGGGTTTATTGTTGATAACCATGGAAACAGTTGCGGAAGTCACCCCTGCACGCTCCGCAATGTCTTTAAGAGTCACAGTCATACTTCACCATCCTTCAATATCATCATCCCGGTTCAGAAATTTACATTTAAATTAAACTGAGCTCCCTCACCTTGCCAGGAAAGATCAGGATAAACTCTCATCTTCTGTCCATAATCACTCAAATGCGCATCCACCACTGCATCAAAAATTGTAACAAAGTATAATATCAATGAATACCACAGGTAAGTGTTTCTCTTTCGGAACGCTGAATTACGCAGGAAGTCCCATTCGATGTTGTACTTATCATAGGCTTTCAATCCGATATCAGATCTCTCACGTAATTCCAGTAAACGTGCATTTTCATCTTCAGCACGAGACATAAGCCGGTGATTATTAAAAGCCATAACCCCCAGGGTAAGCTGCCCCGCCATAAATAACCCGGCCTTGGATAACTTTCCGTTGTAAATCTGGCCCAGACCCATTGCCGGTATAGCCGCCAACCATCCCGCCACCGCCGGATTTCTGCTCTTCGGCTCATCTACCATACTGCCATCGATTGCATCCAGCACGTTAAAGAGATACCCGCCAAGGGTCAACACTATTGCATTTTGCATCCTGTATCTGGTTAATCGGGCACTCTGCCGGGCTAAAAATGACTGCTCAAGGGAAAATGCACTGTCCATGCCGGTATCGGCAAAAGCATCTGCCCTTTGATTATTCGCCAAATCCAGCCACTCATGGTTTTTGCGATAATAATAATAGGCAACTGAACCACTAACCGCTTCGAACGCAAGAAATGTACCAGCCATAAAGAACCGTTTCTGTAGCAACTGTGCACCACCAGGCACTAACCCCGATACAACCGCTGCTTTTACCATCTCCTTGTCAGTAATAGCACTGCTTTCAGATACCAGAGCCAGACTCTCAGGTGATGTAAGCCCCTGAGCCCACCCCAACTGAACCATTAAACATATTAGTATAACATTTACCAGACACTTGTTCATTAAAAATTTAACCCTTTAAATGAAAATAATATCCGTGGTAGAGCAAACACCAATTACGTTCAGGTTCTTATTTTAGTATCCCCATTTTCTCCTCTACTCCTGCTTCAAATTTTTCCAGCCAAATGTTATTTTTAGCGATTACCAATCCTAAAACCTAAAAAATAAAATCCATATATAAAGTCAAACATACCAGTAAAACAGGAGGTATTACATGACAGAAAGCACAACCACTTCACCTCAAAGTATGGAATTTCAAACCGAAGCCAAACAACTGCTTCACCTGATGATCCATGCTCTCTATAGCCATAAGGAAGTATTCCTGCGCGAACTCATCTCCAACGCCTCCGATGCCCTGGATAAATTACGCTTTGAAGCCCTCACCAACCCCGAAATCAAATTCAGCGAATCCGATCTGGCTATTCATATCAAACTGGATAAAACCGCCAAAACCATCGTTATCAGTGATAACGGAATCGGTATGACCCGTCAGGAAGTCATCGATAATATCGGAACCATAGCCCGCAGCGGCTCAAAAGCATTCCTGGAAAAAATGACCGGTGATCAGAAAGCTGACTCCAACCTGATCGGGCAGTTCGGCGTAGGATTTTACTCCGTTTTCATGGTAGCAAGCAGCGTTAAGCTGGTCACCAAAAGAGCTGGATGCTCAGAACCGGCAGTTCAATGGGAATCCTCCGGAGAGAGCCAATATACCATCTCTGAAGCCAGTAAAGAAAATCACGGCACAGATATCACCATCTACCTCAAAGAAGATGAACAGAGCTATCTGGAAAACTGGCAGATCCGCTCTCTGATAAAGAAATACTCCGACTTCATCGCTTTCCCCATCTACCTTCCCGATGACAAAGGTAAAGATGAGGTGATCAACCAGACAAAACCCCTCTGGCGTCGTGCCCCATCCGATGTCACCGCACAGCAGTATGAGGAATTCTATCAGCAGGTTCTTGGTGGATTCGGTAAACCGCTGGCAACCCTTCACAACCGCGCCGAGGGTGTGATGGAGTATTCATCAATGCTTTTTATCCCTGAAAAAGCCCCCTTTGACCTTTTCTCCTATGAACGTAAACATGGTGTAAAACTCTATGTCAAACGGGTCTTCATCATGGATAACTGTAAAGAACTGCTTCCCGATTACCTGAGGTTTGTACGCGGTATCGTTGACTCTGAAGACCTTCCATTAAATGTTTCCCGCGAAATTCTTCAGAAAAACCCCATAATCGACCGGATCAGAAAAGCCATTGTGGCAAAAGTGCTTGGCAAGTTAAAAGAGATGGCTGAGAATGAACCGGAAAATTACAAATCATTCTGGAAAGAGTTCGGACCGGTGCTCAAGGAAGGCCTTCATATCGACTACGAAAATAAAGATAAACTTCTGGAAATCATCCGTTTTCAATCCTCCATGGGTCAATCCAAAGATGACCTGGTCTCACTCAAAGGTTATGTCGAAAGAATGCGGCCCGATCAGAAAGAGATCTACTACATCACTGGAGACAACCGGGAGATCGTGGAAAAAAGTCCTCATCTGGAGATATTCAAGGCAAAAAGCATTGAAGTACTCTACCTGGTGGATCCTATCGATGAGTTTATCATTCACGATATCTACAATTACGAAGGTAAACAGCTTAAATCCATAACTCAGGGGGATCTTGATCTTGGAGAATTGGATAAAGAGGAACAGACTGCCAAGAAAAAGGCAGAATCCAAATTCAAGAAACTCTCTGAACGGATTAAAAACATTCTATCTGATTCTGTCAAAGAAGTAAGGGTCACCACACGACTGAAAGACAGCCCGGCTTGTCTGGTAGCAGATGAAAAGGATATGGGTGCACACATGGAGAAATTGATGAAAGCCATGGGTCAGGAAGTCCCCCAGTCAAAACGGATTCTGGAAATCAATGCTGAACATCCGATTCTGCAAAACATGAACGCCAGATACGAAAAGAATGCCAAAGATCCTGAACTGGAACAATGGGCCAGAATTCTCTTCGAGCAGGCTCTCATCGCAGAAGGTCAAATGGTACCCGATCCTCTGGCTTATTCTAAAAGAATTAACAGCATGCTGGAGAAATTATCATCTCTTTAAAAACGAAAGCGGAGTCCTCAGGGCTCCGCATTTTCTTTTCTTTAATTCTTACCGCACATCCTTAACCCATGAGCAAAGGTTGTATAAATGTCACTTATTGCTCTTATCAGCGATTTCGGAGTAAAAGACTGGTTTGTCGGTGAATTAAAAGGGGTTCTTTACTCAATAGCTCCACAAGCCACCATTGTCGATATCAATCACCAGATCCCCCCTGGAGATATCCAAAAAGCGGCATTCAACCTTCTCGCTTCATATAAAAGCTTTCCTAAAGATAGTATCTTCTGTGTGGCTGTAAGCATTTCCACCAAAACAAAATGCCGTTCGATCGTTGCCCGCACCGATGACTACACTTTTATCGGCCCGGATAACGGTGTCCTGTCATGGGTCCTGCCAAATGATAAACATCAGATCTGGTGCATAGAAAATGAATCTTATATAAGAAAGTACCCCAGTGCCACTTTCCAGGCACGTGATATCTTCGGCCCTGTTGCAGCCCACATCTCCACTGGAATCAGCCCCGAGAAAATGGGACATCAGACAACCGATATCGTCCGTATACCATTTCCGCTCCCCGTTATTTCTCCTGACAAGCTCACAGGCGAAATTATCTATATCGACAGTTTCGGTAATGCCCTGACCAATATCCGCTTTTCAGATCTCGAAGCATTAAAAGATCCCAGTAACATCTGCAACCTGAATGACCGGTTTGACATTCCCATCAGGTCGCAATACCAGGAAGTAAGCCATCTGGAGAAACTTTGCTACGTGGGTTCAGCAGGTTTTATGGAAATCGCAGTCCGGGATGGAAACGGTGCCGCCGTGATGAAAATAGCGGCAGGTCAGAAGGTAGTGATAAGATAAAAGGAATGTAGCTACAGCTGATTTTATGATTTATTTTAGAATACAGTGATCTTAAAAGAATAGTAAAATCCGAAACAGAAGCAAAAAGAATGTTATTCGTGAAATCTGGACTGAATCGGGATCTTTTGGAAATTTGATATTTGGTTATTGGGATTTCATAACTATCGGAATTGCTTAGTATTTACCCAATAAAATAATCGTTTTCACCTGTACCTGGATTTATATTGTCTTTATTGTTTCAACCGGAAATCAAAATCTATACGCCTTTCGAAAAGTTTTTTCTATATCAGTTGAGTCGGCTTAGTAAGCGATAGAAGCATTCTTTAGTATTGCACACCAAAAGTTTTTCCTTGTTGCTGATTTGTTAAGTTTTTCTTTGTGTCTTTAATACAATTTAGTGATTATTCTGAAAGTTTTTGGCATTTCTTCGCGAAGACGCTACGGATTGCTACGGAGGCAATAAAGCTATATATGATCGAAAACAAATCCAGTGCGAAAGAAATTAAATCTATCTGCATACAATGCCATGTCAAGCCCTGTAAAGACTTGCACTTCAAAAATGTCCTTGTGCTTTCTGATTTTTTTGTCATTCCTTTCGACTGTCCTTTGCTCATTAAAGATGAATTACAACTACGCTGGGAGCTGCAATCTCTAAGCGATTATGAAGTGTCCTTCATTGCCGGAGAGATATGGGTAAAACACAATTTTGGTGCACGTTCTGGTTATTGCAAGCAGTGTGAAATCGAGCATATCATAAATCATTTCCGACAGAGGAAATGCATCATGATCGCAAAATCAGTTTCCCCCTGGTACAAACCCTGGATATTATTTGGGTTTTGGACAAATACTTCTTCATTACAACTTCAATCTTTTAAAAAGAAAAAAGAGGAAAAGAAAAACCTCACCCACATCCTGGCGGATTCTACCAAACAGAAACCGGTGAAAATTACTTCAGTTTCCTGGATTCACACTGATGCCAATCTACGTAAAGATTCCCATGCTATCGCCCGAACAGGTGACATAATTGAGCTTCAGGCACAATTTGAAAACTATATCGAAGGCGCTGGTGTAAATTTTCACATTTACGGTATCATTAATGGTGTTAGTAAACAACTCACAAAGATAGCCACTCACTGCAGAAACATGGCTGCATCAGCTGAATGGATTGTTGACATTTCAAAATGTGATGTTAATTCACCCGGCCTTGAATTTGATTGTGAAGCAAGAGATCAGAGAAGTCCCCGAAAAACAATCGAAATACAAAAAGGCCACTATAGTGGTTTTTGCATTTTTATCAGTGATGAACATAGTGCAATTATTACCAACGCACATGTTTCCATTTTTGCTGACAGCATAGAAGTATTTAGCGGGATAGTACCTGATGGTGTTCTGGAAATAAAAAACCTGCCACATTCAGATATTATTGCCAGAATCGATATAAATGGACAGTCATTTCAACAGAAGATTCGATTGATCTGTTGCCCTCCTCCATACATACCCCAAATAATAAACATCGATACTGATGCTAATAAACAGGAGGTAACATGACACCCTTTTCCACCTCTGAAGAGGTAAGAAAGATAAAGGCAAAGCCTCAGGTTTTTTGTGGGGGATTTGATTCCGATCCTGTTTCGCTCAATGGTCATGTCAAACGTCTTCATATATTCAGCTATCCGGAGTTAAAAAATGGTGAGCAGATTAACGTTGTAGTAAAAATACTTGAGCTTGACCGATATTTTAACCGGGATGGGAAAACCGTAGATGAAAGCTCTAATGATGATGTTATAGCCACATTTGAAGGAGTTCTTCATAATAAAAACGAAAAATTCTTTTTTTCCGACATGAGACCATCCAAACCGATAAACTGGAGTGAGAAAGCACCCTACCCCTGGTTTCGGCTGGCATTTGCAGGTGAAAATGACTGTGTTACCGGAAAATGTGACAACACAACCGATACAGAAACATTTCCGGTTGTTCTTGGAAAGAACGATGAACCACCGGAGAGTCCCGAGTTTGAAATCGGTTTTCTGATGACAAAAGAGGATGGAACACCGATCGGTAACCAGGAAGAGCTGGTATCTTATTTATACGGCGAATATTCGTATCAGCCATTCCTTGAGCTGTTCGATATACATACACAACTTGACTCGATTAATCTTCTCAACATTACCAATGCCCAGATAAAATATGAAGCGCCTGAGTCTGATTTAGAAGAAAAACTGATACAACCGGAACCCGCTTCAGCAACCTGGGTGTATGACAGTTCCAATAAGGCGTACAATGAAAGTAAACTCAAGGCAATAAACAATGCACTGAAAACCATTGACAGGCTTATTAAAGAGTCAAAAAATCCCTGGTTCCAGCATATACAGGCTGTTAATGAATACTATCGGGACCTCGATATTTACAAGGGTCACGTAGAGCAGTATAACAGGATGATAAATTCGTCTTCATATTCATCAAACGACTATTTTGCTTACGAAAATTCTATCATCAGACCGATGACGCAGGCTCTTAACAAGCTGGAAAAGGATATTCATCAATACCTGAAGAGTAATTCGAAACCGCCTAAAGAGTATTTAGACAGAATAAACAGGAATATTGCCATACTTTCCAGAAATGAAAAGATCGATAAGATACTCAACAATCCGGCAGTCCAGTTAATGGGGTTACTTCCCGGCTCAGGAGTTGTTACCGGCATGCTTAAGCTGATTCAGGGTAATATTACTGAAGGTTTTCTTGATGTATTCGGATCGATTGTCACTTATGGAAGTTTTCTCAAGCTATCGCGAGTGGCCCGAGCCTATAGGCGTTCACCGAAACCGACAGTCGAACTTCTTTATTCGTACCGATATCGTCAACTGGTTTCCTCTATCACAACTACTGATCTGATGGAAAAGATAACCGCTGTCTCTCTTAATCGATCCGGAATCTTTCTGGGAAAATTATTGGATACAGTAGGAACCTTTAAATCGCTAAATGGGCATGTAGACAGTATTTCGATTTTACACAGAAACAGGAATTACATCATTGAAATGACCGATAAAGCTATAAAGGGAATTAAAACAGGATTGATAACAGATGCTAAATCATATTTAAATTTTCTTAAAGAGTTAGGAAACATTAATGCTGCTACAGAATTTTTTGCTCATATCCGTGTTTTGTACGCTATAATAAGAGGGGGAAAAGATGTCTTCGATGTCACATTAGAAGCAATGGATGATGTACAGAAACTGCTTAAATTTGATCAATTACCAGGTGTGCAGTTGTTTAATTTTAAAGTAGTTGAGAATATAAGAACACTCTTTTCAATGTTACGTGAGATGGGATTTGAAATAGACAAATTAATTGCAGAACAAACTTCCATTTTTAGTAACACCACTTCAATAATCGACCATTTCAACAAATCACTTGCTGATTACGACATGTTTGGCGTAAATCATAATGCGGATATCCGATATCAGAATTCTTGTGAAGAGATGCTTCTTGCGATTGATGAAATCTGTGATCTTTGGGCTTCTCAGAAACGGGCTCGTGATAATTGGGTAGATGAAAATAAAAACAATTACATTCATCAGCATATATCTCATTTGCAAAAAGAATGGGCAATTAAAACAAAAATACTTTGGACAGAAAAGTCCGAGTCCCTGGAGACCCGTATAACGAATTTTAAGAATAAGCTGGAGGGTCAAATTAAAGCTGGTGAAGCATTTCCATAAAAAGCAGAACTGAATTTTCAACAGTACAACCAAGGAAACAACAGTGTTTGGTACCAATTTGATTTATGATTTCAATGATGCATTCTTCCGGTCCGAAGGAATAAATCTTGTTATGAAATATTATGGGAAAGGATCACGATGAGAATATTCATTTCAATAATGGTTATATGTTTTTTTGTACAGGCACAAAAGCGATTTACTTCAGATTACTTTGTTTCAAAGTATAATCTCAGCCTTCCTGAAGTAACTAAGGAAATGCTGGATATTTCGGACCTCACCCACATAAGCGATTTATGGGAGTATTATTATCAGGGTAAAACAGAAAAACTGGATAGTGTAACTA
>CAYPMS010000134.1:0-10090 GCA_964411655.1 uncultured Fibrobacter sp. | reverse complement strand
ACTGGGTGAAAAAATATCCTATAGTATCTATCGAAGATGGTATGGGAGAGAATGATAAGGCCGGATGGAAACTTCTTACCGAGAAACTGGGAAAGAAGATCGAACTGGTGGGCGATGATCTTTTCTGCACCAATCCTTCAATTCTGGCAGAAGGAATCCGTAACGGTATTGCAAATTCAATTCTGGTTAAGGTTAATCAGATCGGTTCTCTTACCGAAACTCTGGATGCCATCGAGCTGGCTGGAAAGAATGCTTATGGTTATATGATCTCTCACCGTTCCGGTGAAACTGAAGATACCACCATTGCAGATCTGGCTGTGGCTACTGCATCCGGAAAAATTAAAACCGGTTCAGCTTCCAGAAGTGAGCGTATTGCCAAGTTTAATCGTCTTCTGGCTATTGAAGATGAACTGGGTACTGCTGCAAGATTTGCCGGTAAATCGGCTTTTAAGAATGCCTGATTTTTCGATATAATATCGAAGCTTTTGTGGGGAGATATTTTCTTTTATTTGATCTCCCCACAATTTCTGGGTAAAAGAAACCATCTTATTCCGCTTTTCTGAATCATTCCCTCACTTTCTATAATCACCAATAAATCTCAAATCCAAATCTTAATTCCCGAATCTGATACTTTAAACCTGTTATCTGATTGTCTTTTGTGTTTTTTGGGGTTATAATTTTAGACGGTTCAGCAAGAGGGAATATGGAACAAGAATCTCGAGTCAGGCTAAAATATACTCCGGTAGAAAAAATTAAACTGGGAATGTATCTGGGTGATGTTTTTGATGCTCAGGGACATCTTTTGTTCGCTTCTGGGACAGTAATTCACAGTCCAGAACAGATTGAACTGCTCAGAAAAAATAACATCAGTTCTGTATTTGCATTTGAAATCAAGGAGAACCCTTACACTTACAACCAGACCAGGGAGATTGATGTCTCAAACCTGGAAGATGCTTATTACAAAGAACTATCCAGGGCAAAAGAGATACATCGGTATACGCTGCAAACAGCAAGGGAAGCTTTGATCAGTGCAAAACTGGGGAAACTGATGCCTGCCAAACAAATTGAAACCACAGCGGAGCAGATTGTTGAAAGTGTCTCCAGAAATCCGGATGCTCTGGTCAGTCTTGCTCAGATTAAAGGTTATGATGAGTATATCTATGTTCATTCGGTAAATGTGGCAATTCTTATCACTTCTCTGGCTTATTCGATGGGCTACGATAAAGAGAAGCTTATGATGGCTGGTATCGGAGGGCTTCTGCATGATATAGGAAAAATGGGGATACCGGAAAACATTCTAAATAAAAAGGGTAAGTACAGTAGCGGCGAATATGCTATAATGAAGCGGCATCCTGACATAGGAATCAGCATGCTTAAGGGAAACAGAAACATCAGCGATTTTTCCAGGACTGTGGTAATCCAGCACCATGAAAGATATAATGGTAGTGGGTATCCAAGACAGCTCACTGGCAGTATGATTTCGGAAATCGGGTTAATTGCTGCGGTTGCGGATGTTTACGATGCTGTTACTACCGATAAGGCCTACAGAGCAGCTTGGACACCCCATAAAGCTCTGGCTATGATATTTCATGGATGTGACATGGAGTATTCCAGGCGAATCGTTGAATTTTTCACCAAGCATCTGGGGATTTATCCGGTAGGAAGCTTTGTAAAGCTCTCATCTGGAGAAATGGGGATAGTGATAAGAGTGGAAAAAGGGGAGATCCTGGCTCCGGATGTGTTGATTCTTTATTCATCCGATGGTAAAATGCTCAAAGAACCTAAGGAGTATAAGCTTTTGAATATGCAGAAGCTGGAAAATGGAAGCCAGTACAAGATAGTGCAATCGCTCAATCCTAAGGATTTTAATATATGTGTGGAAAATTATGTCAAAGCCAAACCGTTTGAATAGGAAGGCTTTGCACTTATAAGAATTAGAGAGGAAAGTTCATGGGAAGCAAACATTGCAGATTATATGATGAAAATCTTGTGCATAATATAATGCTGTCAACAGGATTATCGGTACTTGAATATCTCAGGGAAAATAAGAATGTTGATGATGATGATATTTGCGAATTCATCGAAATGAATGCAGGAACCATTATAGAGGACACAATTGAGCAGCTTAATAATGAAGATGAATTGACCGACCAGGGTTCAGCCGATTCAGAAAATGACCACTGGTCTTTTAACAACCCCGGATCGGAATGAAACAAGGGCTCTCTATTTAAGCTAACCTGTTGCAATTGGTTCAGGGAAATATTAATTTAAAAAGCCCTCAGCCGAAGTGGCGGAACTGGTAGACGCACTGGACTCAAAATCCAGCGATGGCAACATCATCTCGGTTCGATTCCGAGCTTCGGCAATTCATTAGTTTACATTCCTGTTGGTTCACTGTTGCTATTATTGTATCTGCCACAATAAATCAGTTTTGTAATTGTATCATCAAAAAAAAGATCAGTGATAATCCAATCTCAGCTTTTCAATAAACATGGCTGATTAAAAAGGTGAAAATACAGACTTGCTGCAATATTCTTATACCTGAATATTTGCCTGGATTTATCTTTAAACTTTAAACCTAAAATCCGCAGTTGAACGCGATGCAAGATCGGGATTGAGCGCTAAGCCATTCACGCGGTTTGACCTTATCATGTTGTCACATTCGTTCTTTAAGCGTAAGGTATCCGGTGCAATAGCACCGTCTTTATCTTACCGCTTTGTCGATAAGGTCAAACCGCGTTCAAGGCTTATCATCTCAATCTGCATCCATCTCAACTGCGGAATTTAGGTTAAATCTTTTTTTCACATGCGCGATTTTTCCGGTCATATTAATAAAATACAGTTGAACAAAAAGGAACTGATATGAATGGTGCTGTTTTGTATCGGAGCAGGTATGGTTCCACCGGTCAGTACGCTAAATGGTTATCAGAATCTTTACAGGCAAAGCTGATTGATGTTAAAGAAACCAGATTAACAGATCTGATCCCATTTGATTATCTGGTGTTTTGCAGTCCGGTTTATTATGGAAAACTTCTGATCTCCGGCTTTATTAAAAAGAACTGGAGACTTTTAAAGGATAAAAGGGTTTATCTGCTGGCTGTAGGTGGGATGGATGAAAATGCGAAAGATGATATAAAAAATATGTTAAATGCCAATTTTGATCAGAAATTTTCCGATTATCACATAACATGGTTTTATTCCGGTGGAAGGATGAAAATTGAAAAACTTGGTTTTTTTGAAAGGTTTCTGATAAAAAAACTGGCAAAAATGGTTAAAGATGAAAAAGAAAAGGAAAAACTGCAAAATGGTTACGACTGCATTGATAGAGGAAAGCTCAATGTGATAATCGAACAGATAAGGAAAGATAACAAATGACTATACATGTAAGAAACAGAATAATTTTTGCAGTTTTAAGTGTTATTTTGGTTCTGATTTGTACCACAACATATCAGTTATGGAAATACAAGAAGATGGTGAAATCGATAACTGTGCAGGATGTCACGTTATCTGGTATCGCTGATGGAGAGTATGAAGGGGAGTGTGATCTCAGCCTGGTATTTGCAAAAGTTAAAGTTACCATGCGTGAGGGGAGAATTGAAAATATTGCAATACTGAAGCATGAAAACGGTAGAGGCAAGAGTGCGGAAAGAATTATCGGAGATGTGATCAGTCGACAGAAAATAGATGTGAATACAATCACCGGTGCAACTGCAAGCAGTAAGGCAATATTGAAGGCAGTAGAGAATGCATTGAAAGGTGCAAATACTTCTGATTGAATGCAGTCATCCCGACAGATATGTTATGCACTGTAAATGGACAATCCTACTCATAATGGAAACTGCTTTTATGAGTAACATCAACTGACAGATTGGATTATTGTTGATTTTGAACTGCGTTCACATTCATTGAAAAAATCGATCAGCATTTGAGTGAATTCCGGACCGTGCTCACCTGAGAATGGGGAGTGGCCGGCAGTTTCAAGTTCCATAAATCTGCAGTCCGGAAGATCCGCCTTAGTCTGCAGAATCATTTTTTCAGTTACTTCTTTGTCGTTTTTGCCTCTTATCAGAAATATGTTTTTTACGTTTTTACCGGTAAGTGATATCTCTTCATGGTAGTCACCATAGGCATCGGTGCGAAAAGAAGATAAGAGACTTTTTTCTGTGCCTTTGACAAAAAACTGATTTTGAAATGTTGTTCTGCAGGAAGGGTCGGAGATAAGTTCCAGTCCCCTTTTTATCACTTTGTTCTTGAGAATGGTTCTGAAGAAAAAATCGCCGATAATTGGGTAGGTGCATATTTTAATTGGAAATTTTAGTGAGGAATCACTATTGAAAATGTTGACTGCAGGGGAGATTAAAACAATCGATTTTACCCGCTGAGGAAAACGGGATGCAAAGCTCAAAGAGATTGCACCTCCGAAGCTGGGTCCCAGAAGATGTACCGGGTGGTGGATTTTAAGAGAATTGAGCAAATCGTGCAGTTGATCGGAAAATACCTTTCTGGTGTAGGGGATCGAGAGCCTTTGTGAACCGCCTCTTCCATACTGATCATATCTGAGTATGCGAAAACCGGCATCTGTGAACTTTTTTACCTGCTCATTCCAGGTACACATGGGAATTGTGCCACCGTGCATAAGCACAATAAGCGGAGCGTTTTCCGGGCCACATAACTCGTAGCAGGTTACCCCATGAGACAGTTGGACGATGTTTTCTGCTTCAGGTTTAAATTCCTCTTTTTCCTGAGACTGGCTTATGTAATATACCCAGGCTAGCACTATCAGGATGCAGATACTTAATAAGATTTGGGCAGCCATAGAGTTCCTTTTTTAAATAATATACATTTGTTTGTTGAACAGTTTGAAATTGAAATTGGTTGCCTGAGGGGACTTTATAGTATCTTTTATAGTTTTAATTCCTATAGCAAATGGCGTGTAAGTTGTATTGCCTGGATCAGAGGTAATCGTTGCTATAAAATATTTTGGCAGATTTTAACCTGAATTCCGCAGTTGAGGTGGATGCAGATGCATACAAACCGCGTGAATGGCTTAGCGCTCAATAGGTTATGCATATGCGCCGCGTTCAACTGCGGAATTTAGGTTTAATGCAGCAGTATTCATAGAACGTGGAATAAGTTATGTCTTTGGCTCATTTGGTTAAAAAAAGTGAAAAGATAGATTCACCTGTTTTAAATAGTACTAATAAGAGGGTGGAGATCGGACTTCTGGCTTTAAGCTGGCCGATTATGGTGGAGAACCTGATTCGTATAAGTCTTAGCAGTGCAGATGTATTCATGTTAAGCGGATATTCGGAGAAGGCCGTTGCGGCGGTAGGGCTCATAAACCAATTCATTTTCTTTTTGCAATTGTTATATCTGATGGTGGCATCTGGTTCCGGGATATTGATTTCTCAGAATATCGGTGCCGGTAAAGATAAAGAGGCTGGACTGGTGGGATTGGCCAGTCTGCAGTTGGCTTTTCTTTTTGCAGGTGTGCTGAGCGTGTGGATGTCTTTATCTGCCAATACGATCCTTAATTTTTATAAACTTGATGTAGAGGTTCATCGTTTTGCATGGCAGTTTCTTACTATCTATGGAGCAACATCGGTATTTGTGGCTGTAGGGATGGTGTTTTCTACCATTTTGCGCAGTTATGGATACACCAACCAGCCGATGATAGTAAATATTATAGCGCTTTTGCTAAATGTGACAGGGAATTATATCTCCATTTACGGCCCCTTTGGTTTACCGGTAACAGGTGTGGTGGGTGTAGCCTGGTCAACTGCTATAAGTCAGGCTATAGCATGCATAATGATGCTTTTGATAATCAGACATGATGATATCTATCTTCCTTTCAGAAGAATCTTTAGTGTCTCTGGTAACGTATATAGGCAGATTTTGGCAATCGGAGTTCCTTCTGCAGGAGAAAATATCTCCTACAATATAGGACAGATTGTAATAATGCGCATGATTGCTTCACTGGGTACCGAAGCCATGGCGGCCACTACCTATGCATTGACACTTCTTCGCTATGTTTTTATTACTTCAATATCGATTGGTAATGGGGCGCAGATCAAGGTGGGCTATTTGGTAGGTGCAGGACGTTCGGATGAGGCACATCGTAAAGTTTATCGGTATTTTCTGGCAGGCTTCTTAATCTCACTTTCATTAGTGGTCGTTACCAAGATCGCTCAGGTTCCTTTGGTGCATTTATTTACTAATAATGCAACTGTCCAGGGACTGGTATATATGGTGTTTATTGTTGCGCTGATTCATGAACCTGGAAGAGCTTTCAATGTGATAATCATTCCTGCATTAAAGGGAGCGGGTGATATTCGTTTTCCGGTTTATGTGGGAATGATCTTTATGTGGGGTATCGGGGTATTGTTTGCCTATATTTTCGGAATAGCATTACAATGGGGTCTTTTAGGGATTTGGATTGCTTTAGCTGCCGATGAGTGGATCAGAGGTCTGGTGGTGTTTTTCCGATGGCACAATGGTGGTTGGCGAAACAAGTGCATGGTGAGAGCATAGCTCTCATCTTTTTTATCTTTTCCTGCCTTTTTTTACTTCCTTTCTGGTATGCTTTTTGTTACGTTCCATTAATTGATCTCTGCGCAGCAGATGTACATAAACCTTAAAAGAAAGGGAAACTATGCAATGGGTTACCGATCCGATGCGGGAGTTTGAGAGGATGCGGAAACTTATGGACAAGATGTTTTCGCGGGTTCCTTTTTTTGGTACAACTGAATTTCAGTTCCCATTAGTGAATCTCTACGATGCCAGGGATGTGCTTTATGTGGTGGCTGAGATTCCGGGTGTACCCAAAGAAAACATCGAAATAAACTACCAGGATGGTGCGCTCACAATCGCTGGAAAGCGGGAATTTAAAAAGTATGGACAATCTGAGCTTTTAAGACAGGAGCAGCCCGAGGGGGATTTTGAGAAGATCATAAGGATTCCCATGTCCATAAAAAGTAATGAGATAAAGGCGAAATTTGAAGATGGCATGCTAACCGTTTCTCTTCCGAAGACAGAAGAAGCTAAACCAAGACAGATAGCAGTAGAATTTTAATCATTGTAGGAGGAGTTTATGGCTGAAATGGGGAAAAGAGAACAGATTCCTGCGGGAAACTCATCGATTGAACAACTTGTATCACCATCCAATTCTTTTTCACCTGATGTCAATATCTATGATAATCGTGAAGCTCTCATTTTCAGTGTTGATATGCCTGGGGTACGTAAAGGGGATGTGAGTATAGAAATCGATGAGAACAATATCCTGTCTATCAAAGGAAAGCTTTCTTTCAAAGAACCTGAGGGAAAAAGCATGGTAAAGGAGTTTGATGTCGGAAATTATTACCGGGCTTTTTCTGTAAGTGAAGAGTTTGACAAGAATAGCATTTCAGGTAAACTGGAGAATGGGGTATTGGAGATTATTATGCCCAGAAGAGAGGAGGTAAAACCCCGCAGGATTCAAATAAGTGCCTGATCTATTTTGAGCAGTTACCCAAACAGAATTGTCCATCTGAGATGAAACTGTGTGTAATCGTACTTGACACAAACGAAATAAATATGTACTTTTATATGTAATCCGATGGATGATTTTGTTTAAGGGGACTGATAATGAAAAGAGAAGAGTTGGATATTAATAAATTCATAGAGGAAAAGCTAGATCAGATAAGTGCATTCGGTGAGTGGGTAGGCAAGTATCTGGGAAATTTTGGACGAAGAACTCAAAAGATTATAATTGGAAGCGCAATTTTATTAATATTTGGAATCGTTGCATTTATCTGGGCTGTAGCCAAAGGAATTGGCAAAAAGAAGTAGTATATTGCAGATACATAAAAGCAGGCTTGCCATAGATATAACCCGGATTTATTTTAAGTGCTCTTTATCGGAGTGTAGCGCAGCCTGGTAGCGTACTTGAATGGGGTTCAAGTGGTCGCTGGTTCAAATCCAGTCACTCCGATTTTAGAAAATCCTTAAAATTGCTTAAATTTCCACAAAAATAACAAAATCCCTGAAGCGACAGCTTTGGGGATTTTTCTTTTTTAGATACGGTGGGACAATAATGTCACCAGAAAACTCCACATCACAGTGGGTTTATAGAAGTTTTTCAATTGTGTTTTCTTAAACGTTCAAGGCTTATCATCTCAATATCTTACAGATCTGCATCCATCTCAACTGCGGAATTTCGGTTAAATCACTTTGCATTGCTCCGGCATTATAAGAATGAGTGCAGTGATGAGGATAACACGATCTGTATCATGAACATGCTGGCAAAATATTCAGAGAAACAAAAAGGCCCCAAGTGCCTTCCTTAAGGCACTCGGAGCCACAAATAAGAAATGAGATGACAATGATGTTATGAAATGCCAATCGATGTCATTGTTGTTTATCAGGCTATAATCCAGAGGAAAGTTCCATCTCGTTTTCTTTTACCCATTCCTGAGCAGCGCCATCATATACTTTGACATTTTTATAGTCCAGAATCTGAGTCAAGGCGAACCAGACACTGCTTGCGTATCCTCCCACACCACAGTAGAGAATGATTTCCTTGTTTTTGTCCTGTCCAAGCACGCTGCCAGCCAGACTTGCTATCTGATCCCTGGTTTTATATGTTCCATTTGTACTATTCCACAATGATGGAGCAGGTAAAGAGACTGCACCAGGGATATGACCTGCTTTATCTGCAAATGATTCTATTATTTCACCGGAATAAACATTTGCATCTCTGGCATCGACTACGACCGCCACACCCATTTTACTTTTCAGATAATTGATATCCACAATCATGTCATTTACAGCAGGAGTGAATGTAACAGCAGTATTCGCAGTTGTCGCAGTAGTAACCTTTCTTCCTTCATCTTGCCATTTATTGAAACATCCATCCAGGATCGCCAGATTTTCTATCCCTGCATAGGCCATTGTAAGAGCAACCCGTGTAGGAGCAGCTAATGCGAATGGATCCTGCTCGGTGGGGAGACCGCCCACCAGAACCACTTTATTGTTTCTGGAGATTCCGTTTTGACCCAAAGAAGCTGCCAGTTGAGAAATTTCAGGCACTTCTAGCAGCAGATCGTCTTTCATTACAGTCCAATCCGACACTACATTAAAGGGGATATTAATGGAATTCTCGATATGTCCGCTGGAGAAAGCCTCAGCACTTCTGACATCAACTATCAGCAGATCTTTCATGGTGAGATTCGAATCCAGCCAACCGGTGCTTACTACTCCAACAGTAAACTTAGCATTGCAGTTAATACCTGCGGAACATTCCATCTCGTTTTCTTTTACCCATTCCTGAGCAGCGCCATCATATACTTTGACATTTTTATAGTCCAGAATCTGAGTCAAGGCGAACCAGACACTGCTTGCGTATCCTCCCACACCACAGTAGAGAATGATTTCCTTGTTTTTGTCCTGTCCAAGCACGCTGCCAGCCAGACTTGCTATCTGATCCCTGGTTTTATATGTTCCATTTGTACTATTCCACAATGATGGAGCAGGTAAAGAGACTGCACCAGGGATATGACCTGCTTTATCTGCAAATGATTCTATTATTTCACCGGAATAAACATTTGCATCTCTGGCATCGACTACGACCGCCACACCCATTTTACTTTTCAGATAATTGATATCCACAATCATGTCATTTACAGCAGGAGTGAATGTAACAGCAGTATTCGCAGTTGTCGCAGTAGTAACCTTTCTTCCTTCATCTTGCCATTTATTGAAACATCCATCCAGGATCGCCAGATTTTCTATCCCTGCATAGGCCATTGTAAGAGCAACCCGTGTAGGAGCAGCTAATGCGAATGGATCCTGCTCGGTGGGGAGACCGCCCACCAGAACCACTTTATTGTTTCTGGAGATTCCGTTTTGACCCAAAGAAGCTGCCAGTTGAGAAATTTCAGGCACTTCTAGCAGCAGATCGTCTTTCATTACAGTCCAATCCGACACTACATTAAAGGGGATATTAATGGAATTCTCGATATGTCCGCTGGAGAAAGCCTCAGCACTTCTGACATCAATTATCAGCAGATCTTTCATGTTAAGGTTTGATTCCAGCCACTCGGTGCTTACTACC
>CAYPMS010000133.1:0-10115 GCA_964411655.1 uncultured Fibrobacter sp. | reverse complement strand
GGTTTGGTGGCCTTGATCTTTTGTTAAATTAACCGGACACTACTGATTATTATTAATGTGTAAGCTTTTCGTGGAATTTTGCATTTTTTTCAGCAACAATAGAATACGCTACGGGGGGCTTACTCTTTTCTAAATCTTATTTTGGACAAGTCTGGTAAAAAATGTTTCAGGTTTGAAAAAATTACACTTCCATAATTCACTGCTAACCATCTTCTAACAAGCATGATTTGATTTATAATCAAATGAATGATGACTCAATCCGATGCATCACATGTCCAAACAATTTATTCAAAAAAGGAGTCGTTTATGAAAGGAAAATTAAAAATTGTTGGCGCCTGTGCAATAGCCGTTTTATCAACTTTTTCAAAGCCATCAGCTGAAGTTTGGAAATTCGGACTTATGGGCGATACACAATGGAAAAGTAACATTGATGGTGAGAATCCCAATACAGTTGCTGTAGGGATAATCAAGCAACTGAATAAAGAATTCATAAAACACAATGTAAAGTTAGTGATTCAGGTAGGAGACCTGGTAGACTCTTATAGTGCTAATGCATTTAACACCCGTGCAGAAGCAGCGCAGGATCTGCTTGATGCAGGAATCGGCTTTTTCCCATTACGGGGAAACCATGAACCATCTGCAAGCGCAGCAAACTATATGTCAAGCGCATTTCCACAGGCTTGTGGATATTTAAAAACCTTTGGAGCAACGAATTTTCAATATCCAGCTGCTAATCTGGAGTGCCTAAGCTATTCTTTCGATTTCAAGAATGTCCGTTTTGTTCTGATAGACCAATTTACACGCAAGGACAACACTGGAGTAAATGTAAATGATAATATAGTTGACCAGATAAACTGGGTAAACAATACATTGGCAAACAGAGCTTCAGGTACTCACGCTTTCGTAATGTCTCATAAAAACATTATCGGTCAAAACCATGTCGATTGTCTTTTCGGCTCCAGCCCTGCTTCAAATATTACATCTCAGAATTCTTTTATTCGCAGCCTTGATGTTAATGGAGTCCGTTATTATTTTGGTGGACATGATCACATGCACCATCGTTCAATAGTAAAAAGTCCTGATGGAAATTACAGCATAACTCAATTAATTGCATCTTCAAACAGTTACAAATTTTATATTCCACTTAAACCTTGTATTGATATAAGATATAATACTCCTCCACGTGAATTACCCATCTCACAGGAACTATTTACTATTGGATACTATATTTTTACAGTTGATGGTCCCAATGTAACAGCCCAATATTATGCGGCCCTTAACGGTTGCGGAGGAACCTGGGGAAGTGGTGTGGATTGCGATCTTACCAGAACACCAAAGAATCTTGAGTTCATTAAACGTGAAACTTTCGGTTACAGTCTTAATGGAAAAAACTTTATAATCCAGCCCAATCAAACACTCACTGTCGTTTCCGATACCTGCAAAGAAAATGGTTCTTTAAACACAGTTGCTTCGATTATCAGTGGAACTAACAGCTTTTCATCTTCAGTTTATGATGGACGTTCTACAATTCAGAATATCAACACCGGCTGGACTAGTCAGAAGGAATCCGATGATGACGTTAAAAGTGATATTTTAAAACTTTGGGGTATGGCCAATAACATTGGCAGTAACCAAAGTGATACTTTCACATTGTCTATGTCATACGGATCAAACATTTCCGGTTCTCTGACTATTGGTTCCAAAGATGAATCCGGAAACTGGGAACCCGCTGTTAAGGGTAATTTTAATGGGACTCCTAAATTTGTAATTGGCCCTTTTAAGTCGACCTATAGTCTGGGAACCTATGGAATCGATCCATCATCGCATACTGTCTGGGCTGTTATCAACCATGGCGGAGAATTCGCGGTTATAAAAGGCTCTGATGGTGATCTTGACGAAAATGGCATCATCGATAATGCAGATATAGAAATAGTTAAATCCCTGAAAAACAAACCGGCAAAAATAAATCCGGCTGCTGATTTTGATAATGATGGTAATATTACTTTACTGGATGCCAGAAAACTTGTTCTAATAAGCACCAGGTGAACCGGAAATTTCAATACAAAAAAATCTTTTAAAAAGGAATACCAAATGAATCATCTGAAAACAAACTGCATAATTTTGAAAGCTTTTGCATTCTTTGTTCTTATGACTATGCAATCCTTTTCAGCCACAATCTGCATCAGTCCAACAACAAGCGAAATAATTACCGGTAATTGGATCGATATTAATATTCTGATATCGGGTCTTGATGAGGATAAAGATCTTTCAGTTTTTGATTTTGATCTATTGTTTGATCCATCCGTTCTGCAGTATTTCAGCTATAATCTGGATGAAGGCTTGGGAGATGTTTCTAAAGATGAAGCTTATGATGCAAGTATTGGTTTGACTGCTCCTGGCATATTAAACCTGGCCAGTTTCTCTGGTTTGATGGATCTGAACTTTCAACCGGAAAACTTCAAGCTTGCAACTGTTACATTTAAGGGAATTGCCCAAGGAATCAGTATGCTGAATTTTGCAAATGTTATGTTAGGTGATCAGGATGGTAATGAGATGGCTTATACCACTGTAAAAGGAAGTGTAAAATCAGTTCCTGAGTCATCTACGATGGTGCTTCTGGGTTTCAGTATAAGTGTATTAATTGTGGCATATTTTTCCAGAAAAAAGTTTCAGTGTAGAATTATTTCTTTTTAAAATACAACTCATTAGGATCAATTTGCCCGTGCAAACCATTTCGGTTTGCGCGGTTTCTGTTTAGAAAAGAAATTTGGCTAAAGATCCTATAACCTGAATTTTGCACAGAAAACGGCTCAAGAATCAATAGGAATCAAAAAACATCTTGACGCTTATTCTGCAAAGAGACTGGGGAGTACCTGCTTAGTGCTACAGAAACGTGATTATTTGCAGTACTCTTTTGTTAAATTAACCAGACATTACTGAATCGAAATAACCAATTCTATTGATTATCTTCAGTTTCCAAAATGTTGGCAGATGCGATATTGTGATTTGAGAAGCCGAAATACTCACGGTTATTATCGATTATCATTAAAGCTAGTATTTGAGGGATATACTCATTTGTTTCCGCGGCCAGAAATCCCATTCTATAAATGTACCAGAAATCACGGTTACGAATGGGATCATCAATTTTCCGCAGTGCATCCATAATCTTTTTCTCACCTGCATTGTAGGCAGCCATTACCAACATTATTGAACTCTTTGCGCCAAAAATACCAATAAGATCTTTAAGATATTCTGCTGCTGCATATGTCGCTTTTTGTGGTTCAATACGTTCATCATAAATGCTGTCTACTTTCAATCCATATTTGCGTGCAGTATGTGGCATTAACTGCCAAAGGCCCCTTGCTCCGGCATGACTCAAAGCTTTCGGATTAAAGCCGCTCTCAAGCATCGAAATGTATGCCAACTGAGATGGAATGTTTTTCTCCTCAAAAATATTCTGAATCATAGGAAAGTAGATCTCCTTTTTTTTTAATAATCCGCTGATCATTTTTTTATTTGATTGTGAATACATTTCCAGATAGCGCTTAACAGATGAAGTCATTTGGGGAGGAATCTGGTAATCGGTGTGTCCAAAACCTGATAATATCTGACAAAGGAAAAATTCTATGGTATCCGTACAGGTTGAATGAAAAGTGGATGCGTTGAATAATGATCTGAACAGATCTAACTGATTTGTCTGATCGAAACCAATCAATTGTGAATTAATTATGTTCTTTTTTTCAGGTACTTCAGAGATTATACATCTATCCGGCCTGGTTTTAATTTGAAAAATACGGATTTTGAGATACACCACGGTGGAAAGTGAAAGAAAAAAGATAAGGCATGCCAGTATAATCATTAGGAATCGGTTCTTCAGGTGAGCACCATAGAGGCTAATGAGAGGAATGGATTGAGATAAAGATCGATTCCCTTTTTGCAAAATCTTCTCCAGACTGGTAGTCTGCTGTACCAACTTTGTCAAATCATCTGTATTAATACTTTTATTGAGGATTTTGTGCTCAAGTTCTTTAGTATAGACCGATAATGATTCTATGGAAGGATTATTCATAGGAGAGGGGATTTCATCCATATAGATACCAGATGTTTGTTGATCAGAATCTTTTCGGTCGATATCTTCATTTGTGTAGAGAAGTTTCAGACGTGGACCTTTTTCACCGAATCCGATTACATCATTTAGCTTTACTTCATTAATGCTTATCCTTTTATCGTTAAGATATGTTCCGTTTTTGCTGTTTATATCCTGGATGAAGAAATTCCCGGGGTAAATATAAAGAACGGCGTGATGATTTGAAACCAGCAGTTCATTTTGATTGAATATGATCATATTATCATCGCTGCGCCCGATAGTAAAAGCACCTTCAGATAACGGATATTTTTTTCCGAGGTCAATTCCACGAACTATTTCAAGATAGTATCCATTCATAGTGGAAATCCTTATTGAAAACCAGAGAAAATCGGAGATAATACTGAATCGGGGAGAAACAATCAGAGATAATCAGAAAAATTACTTAATCAGATTATAATTATAGGACCAGATATGATATCGTTCATTAATTGGGGAATTCTCTAAATAGCTGAGTAATTACCCCCAAATAATGCTGTCTTTCATGGTTGTTCCTATCAAAAATATAAATTTGGTAACTGAGCTTTTCTTCAATTATGAATAACTGCATGGCAATGCGTGGCAATAAAAAGGAATACTAATTACGGGCACTGCATTTTTTTTTATCCATTCACAGCAGAATTATTGTAGAATCCCTCAATGTATGGTTATGTTTTTTAATCCGGAAAATCATATATTTGCGACTAATTGGGCGCAAATTGGCTTAATAGCTGAGAATAGAGTCGTCTGGAAAAGTAGTGATGGTTTTCCTGGGTGGAAATTAGTGGTATAGTAAAAAAATTAAATCTAAGATACCCTTTAGTCTAATCCCAAATTATATTCTACTTAAAGAAAACCGTTCTGATCTGGAGCGTTCTGATGGAAATGCTGCTATTTATTTGAAATAAATTCATTTCTACAGTTAATTTAAAATATATTACATACAGCATTTTCATATATGCTTCATCTTTTTTGATTTCAATTTGTCTGAATTTCCTTTCCGATTCTCTCAATTAATATTGAGCTGTTTCTGCAATTCTGAAGTTTTTAAAACTGGAAAAAATTAACCGGGAGGATCTCATTTCTGAAATCCATCTCAATTCATTGAAGGCTTGCTTTAGTGAAGAAGTCTGCGGTACTGACTTAAATTACGACTCTGATTTCGAAGCTATTAAGCAGGAGGTCAGTAAGTCAGAAGGTATAGATTATGACCTTATTGAAGAAAAGGCATATTATATACTCAGTCAGAAAAGTAAAGATATTCGTGTCTTTTCATATCTGGCATTGTGTTATTTGAAAAAAGAGGACTGGTGTCTTTTCTGTGACCTGTTCGAAGCATTGATGTATTTAACCAAAGAAAGATTCGACACATTATTTCCTGTTCGATTGCAGGGAAAAAGGATGGCTTTCAAATGGCTGGATGAGAGCCGGTTTACAGAGATGCTTGAAAAAGCTAAAGTTACCAATGTTGCGCATGAGCAGATGAATCGGTTGGTTTCTGTGCTGGAAAATCTGAGGGATTCTTTAAGGTTGAATTTTACAGAACATTCTCCTTTCCCTGAGAAATTATATGAATTTGCCAAAAAGTGGCAAAAGATAACAGGGCAGAAACAGCCGGAATTGTCCCAACCAATTAATATTGCCGGATTTTCGGAAGATCATGTTACAAAAGAGAAAACAGCAGAAACAGTATTTTCTGATGAATTAATAGAAACTGCAAAAACTGCATTCGACTCGGTCCGCAGGTGTGCTTTGTTTTTAATAGAGAAGGAGCCTGGAAAAACTGCAGGTTACCGGCTAATGAGGGTTGCCCGTTGGGGTAACATTGAGAAACTTCCGTTTTCAGAAGATAATTTGACAAAGATTGAACCACCATCACAGGAGAGAAGAGAATATCTGATATCATTACTGGAAAGGAGAGATTACAAATCTGCATTGGCACTTTCAGAAAAAATGTTCAGCTCTGGTAATACACTTTTCTGGTTGGATTTACAGAGAGTTTCTGCAAATGCTGCAGATAACCTGGGGATTGCTTTTGCTGGAGTTAAAGAAACTATTGTTCTTGAAACAGCTTTGTTTCTGAACAGATATCCGCAAATAAGGAGCTTGAAATTTACAGACGGAACTCCATTCAGCAGTTCTGAAAACGAAAGGTGGATTGAGCAGGATGTTATTCCACTGTTATGCAAAGGAGTAATTGGTAAAAGGGTTGATAAGTCAGTCAAAACGGAAAAAGAGAACGTAAAATCATCTTTGGATTTAAACGGTATCAAAACAGATTTGCACCTTGCAGTTGGAATTGAAAGAAATGGAGACGGGCTTGATAATTTCAGGAGAAGATTATCAATTGTAACCAACATGCTTGATGCAAAAAGGCCTGATATTGCTTTATTAATGCTGGAATCTCTTTACGAGCATGCTGAAACCTATTATCTGAAAAAATGGGTACCATCGATGGTAGTAGATCTGTTTGATCTTATGGTAAGGACCTACGAAGTAATCGCAAAAGAGAAAACAGGAGATAAAAAATTGGCGCTTATTGAAAAGAGAGAAAGCATTCTGAGGAAAATGTGTTACTTGGATCCGGAAACAGCGTTAAGTTACCAACCTATTGATGAAAGGTAAAAATATGACCGGAAGTTTTCAAAATGAGATACCGCCTGCCAGGATCAATTTAAAACTGGATGTGGGAAAAGGGGATACCAGGAAAAAAGTAGAACTTCCATTTAAAATTCTGGTGACAGGAGATTTTTCAAAGAAGAGGAAAACTGAAAGAATCGCTGATATGGAAAAAATCAACATCAACAAAAATAATCTGGAGCAGGTAATGGAGGGGATGGATCTTTCGCTGGATTATACAGTTGATGATAAACTTTCCAGAGAAAAAGACAGGATGCTTGCTGTTCACTTAAAGATAAAGAATATGAAATCCTTCAGACCAGAGTATATAGCCAAAAATATACCTGCTATAAGCAGGCTTCTGGCAGCGAGGAATCTGCTTAAGGATCTTAAATCAAATCTGATAGATAATAGAGAATTCAGAAGACGTCTGGAGGGAATCTTAAAAGACAACGAGGCATCAAAGGCTTTATTAGGAGAATTAAAAAAACTTATTCCAGACTCAACGGAAAAAACTGCAACTGAGGCTTGAGATTTATTAATATCTGAATCGGATTGTTCTCTGGTGATGTCGCAGTGCGAATGTTTTTAGGAATCTTTATGTTTATCTAATAATACGATAGAAGGAAGAGTCTTCTCTATCGCTTATCTGGAAGGAGCAATTCATGATAAATGAAAAGATGGAAATGCAGAAGGCCCCTGTTGAGGTCCAAAGCAATCTGCAATATATATACGATTCTATGGAGTTGACAATTCCGCAGAAAGAAGTTGATGTGATGATCTATGCGGAGATATCTGCGCTGGCAGAGAGCAGTTCAAGTGAACGTATAGGGGCTGCATTGAAATTTTTCATGGAAAGTATTGTTCTTGGTGAAATGAGCATAGAGAAGGTTGATAAAAATCTTATCGACAGAATAATCGCTGAAATTGACAGTAAAATTTCGGAACAGATTGATGAAATAATGCATCATCCTGATTTTCAAAGTATGGAATCGGCATGGAGGAGTCTGAAATTTCTGGTGGACAGAACTGATTTCCATAAGAATGTGAAAATAGATCTTCTGGATGTGGGAAAGGAGGTGATCAATGAAGATTTTGAAGATGCAGCGGAAATCATTCAGTCTGGTATATATAAGCAGGTGTACACAGATGAATATGACACTCCTGGTGGAGAACCTTATGGAGCCATAATATCAAATTTCGAATTCAACAGCACAGCTGAGGATATAGGATTCCTGCAGAATATCTCCAAAGTTGCTGCTGCCTGTCACTGTCCGTTTATTGGGGCTGTTTCACCTGGTTTTTTCGGCAAAAAGGATTTTAATGAATTGACTAAGATAGAAGATCTGCATACATTTATGGATCGTTCAGAATTTATGAGGTGGAATTCATTCCGTAAAACAGAGGATGCCAGATATGTGGGATTGACTTTGCCAAGGTTTGTTTTGCGGCTTCCATACGGCCCTGACACTGTAGCTGTAAAGGAGTTCAATTACACGGAAAAGATCACAGGAAAGGACCATCATAAATATCTGTGGGGAAACAGTTCATTCGCATTTGCTTCCAATATGGTGCGCTCTTTTGTTGAAAATGGGTGGTGTGTTCAGATTCGCGGTCCGGAATCGGGAGGGAAGATAGAGGATTTGCCGGTACATTTTTTCGATGCAGGGAAGGGAACGCAGATGAAGATTCCTACCGAGATACTGGTACCGGAAACGCGTGAATTTGAGTTTGCCAATGAGGGTTTTATTCCATTATCATATTATAAAAACAGTAATTATGCATGTTTCTTTTCTGCCAATTCTGCTCAGAAAATTACTCAGACTGATAATCCTGATGTGAATGCCAATTTAAAGGTCAATTCGAGATTGCCATATATTTTCATGATTTCCCGAATCGCTCATTATCTGAAAATAATTCAAAGGGAAAATATTGGAACTACTAAAAGCAAAGCAGTGCTTCAGGAAGAGTTGAATAAATGGATAAAAAGCCTGGTTACCGAAATGCCTGATCCGGGACCGCAGCTTATCGCGACACATCCATTGAAAGCGGCTGAAGTGAGTGTAAATGAATTAACAGACAATCCCGGATTTTTTTCTGTTTCATTATCGGTTATACCGCATTTTCAGATAGAAGGAATTGATGTGAGTCTGTTTCTTGTAAGCCAGATGCCCAAAGGTAAATAATGGTATTTTGGTTAAGATTAAGAATCACTGAATAAATCTTAAATGGTAAAAGGTATTTTGAATTAACAGAATTGTTTGCTTCACCATTAACTCAAAGGAGACATTATGCCTATACCAGCCTACATGTGGATTAATGATGGTAAAATCAAGGGCGGCTGTACTGTTGCTGGAAGAGAAAACAGTATAGAGGTTCTAGAATTTCACCATGAAGTAAGGATCCCTACCGATCCAGATACCGGTGCGTTAACCGGAACCAGAAAGCATGAAGCATTTCAGATCATAAAAGCATTTGACCAGTCTTCTCCACTTCTTTATAAAGCAGTCTGTGAGGGAATAACATACGATAAAATGAAAGTGGATTGGTACAAGATCGATGATCAGGGGGCTGAGGTGCTCTATTTCAGTCATCTTCTGGAAACCGTAAAAGTTTGCTCGGTAGAACCAATCATGTACAATGTAAAAGCCAGAGAATTCGAACGTTTTGTTCATATGGAAAAGGTAAGTTTCAGATATGGAAAGATAACATGGGAGTATCCGGAAGGGGGGTATGTGCATACCGATTCCTGGTTGGAAGGTCGTTGATGCAAAGATTAATCTCCTCCGGATTTAAATGCCGGAGGAAGAATTTTGCCCTGGAATTTAATACAAAGTAAATCGGGAGTAAAGAGTGAAGACAGGGTTATTTGAATGTCTGACCGGGAAATTTCTGGACGGAAATCCTGTGGATTCGGTACCAGAGGGTTATCTTAAAACAAAATCGATTATGGATCATCTCTTTCGTCTTCTTAATACCCGTCGTGGTTCGATTCAACATCTGTCAGATTATGGTATTCCGGAATTTTCAGAAATTTACTACTCAACACCTGAAGGAATTAGAAGGTTGCAGGACGCAATAAGGGAAACTGTTAAAAAGTATGAACCCAGGTTGCAGAATATCCGGGTAGAGACATCAGAACCGGAAAATAATAGCAAAAATGTTTTTTTTGTTATTTCAGCAGAAATCATAGAGGGGCCGGAAGTGATGTTCCGTACGACTCTTATTCCAAATCAACCTCCGGAGATTTCCAATATCAACATTCAGGAGGTTTCCGGGTGATAGAAAAGTATTATGAAGAGGAACTGCGCTATCTCTATGAATCCGGACCTGAATTCGCCAAAGCACATCCGCAGCTTGCCCGTTATCTTAA
>CAYPMS010000132.1:0-10137 GCA_964411655.1 uncultured Fibrobacter sp. | reverse complement strand
AAAAAAGGGATCAAAATAGCTTTTGTTAACATCAACCCGGTTCAGTATTATCCCAAATCCGGAAAAATTTCGGTTTTTTCAGATTTGGAGCTGCAGGTAAATCTTATAGATGATAAAACAGATGATAGGAATCGGAGGCTTCCGGTAAAGAAGAATGGACTCGATCCACTTAAATTGGGAATAGAAAACCCGGAAGCACTTGACACTTATGAAAATTCCAGTAGAATTCAATTGCAGAATAAAAAAGATGGTATCTGCACTTCTGACCAACAATATAGCTATGTTCTAATCACCTCGCAATCAATACGGGATGCCAACACTGATGTCACAGTCAGAGATCTTATCGAGCACAGAATATCTCAGGGATATACCGCCAATATTGTTACTATTGAAGAGATCTGTTCTAACTATTCTGGCATTGACGAAGCCGAACAGTTACGAAATTTCATCATCGATGCCTATTCGACCTGGAACACTGAATATGTGGTATTAGGTGGTGATGTGGACATCATTCCGTATAGAAATCTTTACAATGATCAGTACATCCCATCTGATATGTATTTCCAGTGTCTGGACGGATCATACAATGATGACGGTGACCTTTATTGGGGCGAGCCACACGATGGCCCCAGTGGTACTGATGTCGACCTGATGGCCGAAGTTGCTATTGGAAGGATATCTGCAGAAACCCCTCAGGAAATGGCTAATTTTATACATAAAACACTAGTCTACGAAAAAGCATCAATGGCGCCATGGTTGTCCCGGTCCTGTATTCTTGGTGAAGAACTGGGCCCACAATTTGGCCCTGGAGAATTCTCTTATGCTTTCCCTTACATGGAAGAAATCCGTCTTGGCTCAAAAGCCTCTGGTTACTCCACAGAAGGATTTATTAGCTGCCCAGCTTTTACTTCGGACACACTTTATGATAATTTTTCCTTTTTCTGGTCAACAGACAGTCTTCTCAATCGGATTAATTCAAACAATTATTCCATTATCAATCATCTGGGGCACGCCAACGAATTCAGTGTTATGAAATTGGAATTTGAACACGTCGATGCCCTTACTAATTCCAATCCTGTATTTGCCTATTCTCAGGGTTGTTATCCCGGACATTTTCCTGTAGATTGTATGGCTGAGCGCTTAACCACTTCATCACGAACTGGCATGTTCGCTGTTGTATTCAATACCGTTTTCGGTTATGGGAGTGTAAATGAATCACGGGAAAACCTTGATGGACCAAGTCAGCGTTTTAACAGACAGTTCTGGGATGCTTTCTTCAGTGAAAGAATTCTCAAACTTGGTGATATCAATACTGACAGTCATGAAGATAATATATGGTGTATAAATTATGACCAGATCCGATATTGCATGTATGAAACGGTTCTTTTTGGAGATCCTTCAACTATGCTCAGAGGGCAAATAGAAGGTCCTTACCTTACTTATAACAGCAAACAGATTTCAGATCGGGATGGAGGAAACAATGATGGGTTCTGCAACCCTGGAGAAAGTATCAAGATGTTTCTGGCAATCCAAAACCTTGGGTCTTTACCATCTGAAAACGGTATCTGCAGTCTGGTTTGTTCAGATGCAAATATTTCAATTCAATCTGCAGTATCAGATCTGGCTCCAGTCGCCTGCTGTGGTAATATCCAGCAAACAGGAAGGGCTTTTGAATTCCAGATTAATTCCCAATGCCCGGTTCCAGGCACTATCAATTTTGAACTTATTATAAGTAGTGCCGACAGTATATGGAGGTCACAAATTCCTATTCAGATCTATAACCCGGGTCAAATCACTGGAAATGTTATAGCCAATTTTGATGGCTCACCAATAAGTGGTGCAATCGTAAATTATTCCGGGACTTTATCCGGTGCCTCAACTACAAATGAAACCGGAAACTATACACTTAACCTGGTAGAGGGGGTGTATTCAATTTTCGTGAGTGCAAATGGTTTCCTAAACAGTGAAACTTTGAGTGTATCCATACCACCAGCGGCTGAACTCAACTTCAGGCTTTACAGGCCGCAGATTACCATTGAACCTGCTGCTATCAATCAATCCCTGCAGGTTGATGATTCTATCTCCATTCCGGTGCAAATATCAAACACCGGAGATGTTACTCTTCAGGTAGAAATCAACACCTTACAGCTGAGCAGACCTCTCATTCAGAGGAATTCTCAATTAATCAGGGGGAAAAGCGATCCAACCGATAACAGCATTTCCAAAAAGTTTAAATCAAATAAAAGAGCAGTTGTTTTCCCCAAAGCCTATTCCCCGGAAAGGCCTTTTGAAAATGGCTATCTGAAAGTGTTATATCTTCATACAATGTATCTGGATCCTCAAACTGACAACCTCATTAATGGAATAAAAAACATACCTTCTGTAAAATCTTTAGATGTATTAGATTGTCGTTCATCCATACCGAACCTGGATTATCTGATGGAATACGATTGTGTATTACTCAGTTCAGACTACTACTGGTCTGATCCTGTTCTTCTGGGTAATATTCTTGCAGATTATGTAGACAATGGTAAATTGGCAATTGCATTTGGCGCCACCTTTGTTCCTGGTGGAGACTGGCAGATAAAGGGGAAATTCGCACAGCCAGATTATTTTCCGATTTCAAGTGGCAATATTGATGATGGTTGTCTGGCTACAGAATTTATCCAACATGAAATCACCAATGATGTAGAAACAATTAAATCAGAGCTGGTTGTCAATTCACAATCGACTCAGGGAAAAGGAATATCACTTGGGACATACCAATGTAACAAGTTGTTAGTAGGAGCATATAACCCTGATCGTCCCGTTGTAGCAATTAATGTATTTCCGGAGAATGGTTATTGGAGTGGTGATCTTGTTCAGATGATTCGCAACTGTTTCGAATGGGGTACCCCAAAATGGCTCAGCATAGATCCGGAAAATGCGATATTTACTATCGCTCCAGGCTCAGCAGAACTATTTAACATCATATTAAATTCGCGGAATCTCTTTGGAGGTTTATATACAGGTAATATTGTACTCTCTCATAATGATCCATCAGCATCAAGCCCTTTTATTGTTCCTGTTAATATGACTGTCCATGGGTTCCGTAGTCTGAAAATCACCCCTCCTTCACTGCACTTCGATAATGTATGGTATGGTAATTCTGATACATTAGTATTGACACTATCTAATGATGGCAATGAAACCACGACTTTAACATCTCTAACTACAGATGATTCTGCATTCTACTGTGTCGAATCGGTTCCTGTAAGGGTGAAGCCAAAGGAATCAGCTATTCTCAGAGTTGTATTTAAGCCTTACGCAATCAATAGTTTCAATGCCACTCTGGTTATAAATAGTGATGCAGAGGATAATGCCAGCATTACGATACCTTTATCCGCAAACGCGACAGAAGGTCCCAAGGCTATTATCGAACCATCAACCCTTAATTTCAGCTTTAATCCAAATGATTCTCCAGCAGACAGAACAGTTGTATTGTCCAATGCTGGAAAAGCAGCACTCAATTATTCAATCGGTATTCGTCAAAAAAAACTGATTAAATATCAGATGAACCATCAGTCAGAACCCAAAGTTCGTAAAGGCTTAATATACAGTCCACGAAATTATAAACACCCCTTCGTTGAAAACAGAGTCATTGTGGGAATGAAAAGAGGTGCAACTGGATTCGCTTTACCAAATATTCTTGCGCAAACAGGAGTGATGTCAGTAGTTGAGTTGGCAAAGGCAGTAAATCCGGTCACCAGGAACAAAGCTTTCAATTCAAGAACATTGTTCAAACTTGAACTCAGTTCAAATGGAAGAGACGCAGTTCTTGATGCGATCCAGATGTTGCGAAAAGATCCTAATGTAGAATTTGCAGAACCAGATTACTTAGTAAAAGCAGCCAGGATACCAAATGATCCACAGTTTGATCAACAATACGGAATGAATAACGAAGGGCAAACTGGTGGAACCAAAGATGCAGATATCGACGCAATTGAAGCCTGGGATGTATTTACCGGAAGCGATGAAGAAATAATCATTGGAATAATTGACTCCGGTGTCGATTACCTGCATCCGGATCTCATTAATAATATGTGGCAGAATCTCGGAGAGATTCCTGATAACGGAATCGATGATGATGGAAATGGATTTGTGGATGATTATTATGGCTGGGACTTTGCAGATGATGATAATGATCCCATGGATGTCAATGGTCATGGAACCCATTGTAGCGGTATAATTGCTGCTGAAGGAAATAATGGAATCGGAGTATGCGGTGTAATGTGGAATACAAAAATTATGGCTCTAAAATTTCTGAATAACCATGGGTTAGGGAACTATTCCGATGCCATTGATGCATTAAATTATGCCACAGCCATGAATGTTCCACTTACCAATAATAGCTGGGGTGGTGGTGCTTATTCACAGGCACTCGAAGAAGTCATTGCTCAATCAGGTATTTTTGTTACCTCAGCCGGCAATAATAATTCAGATATCGATTTATACCCTGAATATCCTGCAGGTTATGATCTGGATAACATCATTTCAGTTGCTGCCACAGACCACTTTGACAGAAAATCAGACCTGTCCAATTATGGATCAAGATCCGTGGATCTCGCTGCTCCAGGAGTTGACATTCTCAGCTCAACCCCCAATAATGATTACCAATTCCTCTCCGGCACTTCCATGGCTGCTCCACATGTATCTGGTGCTATAGGCCTGAGCTGGAGCAGGAATCCAGGATTATCGAGCCTGGAAATAAAAAATGCGGTGCTCAAGTCAGTTGACACCATTTCTTCCATGCAGGAAATCACAGTAACCGGCGGAAGACTAAATGTAAAGAATCTGATTGACCATGTCGTGCCGGGTTGGATTTCCATAACTCCACATCTCAAAGATTCTATTCCCTCTTCTGACAACCGCGAATTCACGGTAACTGTGAACCCCGAAAAATGCGCTGCTGGCACCTGGGAAGCAGATATCAGATTTAAAACCAATGATCCGTTCAATCCTGTCCTGAATGTAAATGTTATTGCTGAAATAGCTGGCTGCAAATCAGTCCATGCAGGAAATGAAAATGTGGATTTCGGAAGTATCTGGGAAAGAAGAGACACCACCGTACACCTTATTCTGGTAAACCCATGTAATGACCTGTTAACAGTATCCGGCTGCAGCTTTAATAATCCATTTTTCAGCACAGAAATGAGTTTTCCTGCATTTATCAAGCCTTTTGACACCCTTCTTTTACCAGTTACTTTTTCACCAGCCATTGCTGCAGATAATATAAGTGCAGTTGCACTTATCACCAGTGATGCAGATGATAATCCTTCGCTTGCATTTAATCTGAGCGGCAAATGTGTTACTCCGCCGATTATTTCCATTAATCCACAATATCTTAAAAAAACACTTCACTATGGCATTCAGGATACTTCAACTTTAATCATTACCAATTCAGGTGGTGCGGATTATCGATTTAAAGCAACAGCAAAAAGAGAAAAAGGTATTCCTCTGGGTAATATTACTGATGCTGTGCTTTATGGATTTTGCCACTGGAATAATATGTTGGTGAAAATAGATCTGGAAAACGGTAATATCCTTGATTCGATCATTTTGAAGGACAGTGAAGATTACATCTATGGAATGGCTTATGATGGAAAATTTATCTATTATACTTACGGGTTTGATTATATAAATGTATTTGACCTCAACTTAAAAAAGCTGGTTCGTACTATAAATATACCAGAGTGCATATACATAGAGGCAATAGGGGTCACAGAACAGTATATCGTGGTTACAGATTCATACAATAGAAAAGTGTTTGTTATCGATAAAACAACCGGTAGCATTCTCACCACCTGGTATTCCGATTTTGTTTCCGGTCTGGCTTGTGCAGAATCTAATAACTCAGTTTTTATCTGTGATGACGATGGTACTTTCAACGAATATGATATGATGACAGGAAGACTCCTGAACTCATTCACCGCTGAATTATCCTATACCTACAGCCTGACTTATTCAAGTTCTGCAGAAATGCTTTTTGCACTTGATGGGAAAAGCAGGGTTTACGCTTTAGATCCCAGGAACGGTTCGATTATCAAAATGTGCTCTCAAGTGTCTGATATTAAGGCAATCGCAGCGGATGAAGCTAAATGTAAACCAGATTGGATAGACCTTCAATCAACAGAGGGAATTGTTCCTGCCGGCAAAGCCTTTGCCTTTAATACGCTCATCTCTACAGAAAAACTGGCATCCGGCTATCATTTCGCTCATATTACATTGCAGCATACACCAGGCGTTCTTGCTGATATCAATATTCCGTGCACGATTTCTGTAGCTGAGGCAAGCAGGTTGCGCAGCAGTCCATCTTACATAAAATTTCCTGAAGTGTGGAATGGAGAAATTGATTCAACCGCTATTTATCTTGTTAATAATGGAAATACAACCACCACTGTCTCATCTGCATTTTCAAACAATAATGTATTCTCTATCGCATCAAGTTTCCCGGTAACAATCGAACCATTTGACAGCATTCCATTTACTATTCGATGTATACCTAAGAAGGTTGGAACTGTCGAGGGTATTATCACTGTTAAAAGCAATGCAATTGACAACCCGGTACTCTCAATACCAGTATCAGCAACCACTGTTAAACCACCCAGGATAAGTATAAGTCCTAAATCGATTTCACTTGCTACATTACCAGATCTTCAATCCTATCATACAATTGAGCTCAAAAATAGTGGCGGTGCAGATTATCCTTTCAAGGTATCTACTTTTACTGATGCTACTAACAAACCGTTTACTGCAAGACTTTATGCGCTTTCCGATGGCCGCCTTGTCAGGCTTGATCCTGTCAATGGAGAGGTTACTGATACTGTACTTGCCAACACCAATGCATATTCCATTGCTTTTGATGGAGAATTTGTATATCTGGCATACAGATGGAACAGTTATATCGATGTCATTGGCCCTGATGCCGGTTTTGTAGTCAGATCCATCCATTTTCCAGTCAATGGAATTTATGGTTTGGCAGTAAGTGATGATAAGTTAATTGGAAAAGGAGAAGATGAATCTTTTTATGTGATAAACAAGAGTTCCGGAGAACTTCTGTATTCATTCAAATGTCCCAGTAATGATGCTGATTTTACATATTGCTGCCATCGCAATTCCATTTTCACTTCTATCAATCAGAGTATTGAAGAACACTCCATAGAAGATGGTTCACTCATTAACAGTTTTGAATATGATGATTATCCGATGGCAATTGCATATTCCTCAGAGGCCAGAATGCTTATGGTTGCTAATAACCATTCGATTGATTACCTTGATCCACAAAATGGCAACTACTTAGGTTATGTCCATGCATACTCGATTTATTCACTGGCTTCAGATGAAGTCAATGTGAGAGATTGGATAAGACCCATGATTAGAGCCGGGGTAGTTCCTAAAAATGGTTCTGTGTCAATTGCATTCAATATTAACAGTACACAATTGCTTCCTGGAAGCTACTCTGCAAATCTCATTATTGAACACCCGCAGGGAAAAGTTCCAGGCCCATTCGTTGTAAACTGTAGATTAAAGATCAAACCATTGAAAAAACTGGCAATATCTCCTGAAAATGTGAATTTCAAAGAAGTGCCTGTGGGCTACTCTGAACAAAGAGCTCTTTTCCTGAAAAACATCAGCAATGATACCACAACAATCCAAAAAATCAATGTTTCTTCCAGGAAAATAAAAATTATCTCTGAACCAGTCCCTTTTAAGATACCACCTTACTCATCAACAAAAATCTTCACAGTGTATACTCCTTCCGAAAGAGGCATTGATGCTGCCTTGATTACAATAAAATCGAATGCATCAAATGCTTCTACTCTTTTATTGAATGCGTATGGAAAAGGAGTAAACCCACCTGTTATCTCCATCAGTCCTCCTATTTTCAGAGATACTTTGGAATCAGGAATGACTGGCAGCAATTCCATATCGATTAGTAATACCGGAGAAGCTGAGTACGAGTTCTCAGTTTTCACCATCGAAGATAGAAACATTCCAACTCGATTCGGTTCAGGCGATCCATCGGATGCCAAACTTTTTATAGCATCTGATTCACTAATCTATTCTGTGAATCCTTCCGGTGATAAAATTAATGATCAAATCATCTCTGTTTCTGGTAATATAAGAGGCCTCGCATCCGATCCAGAATATTTATATGCATCTACAAACGACAAATCAGGTTCATTGATTTATGTTATTGATCCAGATTCAGACTCAATTGTCAGGACCATTTCTCTAAAAAACAGGTCCCTTTTAGGATTAGGTGTTGGTTATGACATCATTGTGGGCTATGATCAAAACAGCAGTGAGGTCTTTATCTGCAACAAAGAAGATGGCCAAATGGTTAATTCATGGCCTTTGCCTTTTTACACTGCTGCTCTTGCCTATTCTGAAAGCAGAAAATCGGTTTTTGTTACTAATAATAATTATGAAACGATTGAGGAGCGTTCGATTAGCGATGGATTCTTAATAAACGTGCTTCCAGGATTAAATTGGGTAAGGGATTGCGCTTTTTCAGAAAGAGCCGGTTTACTTTTTGCTGCAGATGATGAAGGCACAATATTTGCGCTGGGGCCTGAAACTGGAAACATATGTAATAGGATATACACCGATTTTGCCATTTCATCTATTGCTGCGGATGAAGGCTTTTCTGAAATAAAGTGGCTTAAACCACATCTGAGTTGTGGATTTGTCAGTCCAGGTGAAACCTATGCAATCAACATCAGATTAATTGCTGAAAAACTATCGGAAGGCTTTTACAGTGGATCTCTGGTAATTAATCCTAAAAGAAATGGTAAAGTCCCCCTGACCGTTCCCTGTTCGCTTTTTGTTCAAATGCCAAGTTCGGCATCCCGTTAATTTCCTGCTTTTTTAAATGGGAGGTCCCGGTGACCTCCCATTTTATTAAAACGAAATATTTTTAACCCAAAAATCTCATTGGAAGAAGCAGCTGTATAAAAAACAGTTTAAACATTGAATAATAATTACTGAAGTTTAAAAACAAACAGTAAAATGTTGTTCTCGGCGTGTTGGGAGTCGTATTGATAGCTCTTAATTAAAGGCCGGTTCTTCTAAGGGCATTTTTTAGGACGGAAAAATGCCCTTCAGGAATAATGCATTTTATTAGGAATAACACCTCTGACACCACCCTCCGGATTTACAATATCACCTTTTCTTCTTGGAATAAGATGAAAATGACAATGTGAAATTGTTTGCCCTGCAGAAACACCTGAATTTACTCCTATATTAAAACCATCAACATTTGTGTCGTTTATTTCAATTTCTTTTTTTCGAATCTTTAATAAATCATGAATAGCTGAAAGCTCCTGTCCAGATATCATAAAATAATCTGGAAAATGCCTTTTGGGAATTATTAATGAATGGTATTTTGTAACCGGGTTAGAATCTTCTATTACAGACGCATAATCATTTTCAAACAAAACATTCTTAGCAGGATATTTACAGAAAATACAGTTTTCGTTATAATCATTTTGAAGCGTTATTCGGAAATCTTCATCATCTTTATTATTTTTGCTTCTATTGCACTTTGAACAAAGAACTTGTAAATTTTCATAAACAGTTTTGCCACCTTTTGATCTTGGAATAATGTGGTCAACATCAAGTGGTCTTTCCTCTTTTGTTATTCCGCAAAGTGCACATCTTCCATTACTCTCTTTTAAAACTCTATATCTTAAAGAATCTGGAACATATTCTCTATCAAGATATCGGTAGTCCCAGATACCTAAACCTTTTTTTGAAATAAATTCAAATATCTTGTCTTCACAAATTTTCCTGAGTTCTGCTTTCTGTTCAAACGATAAATTTTCCGTCTTTAATTCAATTAAATCATCTTTTTTCTCAATAATTCCATGCTTTGAAAGCACTTTGACCGGCATATTTTTTATTCGGTTTTCAAAATAACTAATTTGACTTTCATCATTTTTTAAAAATGAAATAGCTAACTGTCTAATTGTTGTTTTGCCACCATTATCAATTAATTCTTTTAAAAGCAATGGCTGATAAAGATGACTTAGTTTCATTTTTTCGTAAGCGCTCAAAAATGGGGTATCTTCAGGCTTGCCTTAGTTCTTTGAAGGA
>CAYPMS010000131.1:5515-10220 GCA_964411655.1 uncultured Fibrobacter sp. | reverse complement strand
ATCACCTGTTGTGCATTGGGTTCATAATAGGATTTTTCAAAAATACCGTTGACTCATCTTTGTTTAAGCAGTAAACTTAAATTCTGTATAGCTTACCATATACATTTTTTTCAAGGTTTCCAGATGCTATTGAACAGTCTCTATTATGCGGTAAAGCCGATGTTGCCCCGGTCAGCCCAGATAGCGCTCAGACGTGCTATTCTCAGATTAAGGTTGCCTATGGTCAGGGATATCTGGCCAGTTGACGAATCTGCGGCCAAATTGCCGCATCAGTGGTGCGGGTGGCCAGATGGAAAACAGTTTGTTTTTGTGCTTACCCATGATGTGGAGTCGTTGAGGGGACTATCCAGATGCCGCAAACTGGCAGAACTGGATCGAAGCTATGGATTTAAATCTGCATTTAACATTGTGCCATGCAAATATGATGTTCCGGATTCTATAAGAAACTGGCTTATTGATAATGGCTTTGAAGTTGGAGTACATGATTATAATCACGATGGTAAACTGTATAGGTCCCAGAAAACATTCAAAGAACGTGCTGTTTCAATAAACCATTTTCTCAAAGAGTGGAATTCACAGGGTTTCAGATCTGCTGCTATGCATCATAAATTGGAATGGTTATCAATCTTAAATATAAATTATGATTGCTCGACTTTCGATACAGATCCCTTTGAACCACAAGCAGATGGTGTAAATACAATATTCCCCTTCTGGTATCAGAATGAGAAAACCGGCCGCGGGTTTGTTGAGATTCCCTATACTCTTCCTCAGGATTTTACTTTGTTTGTAATTAAGAAGGAGAATAATTGCAATATCTGGAAAGAAAAGTTGAAATGGATCGCAGAAAACGGGGGAGCAGCGACTGTTATTGTACACCCGGATTATATTGATTTTGGTGATAACACAGAAAAACGGGTTGATGAATATGCGCTGGAGATATATGAGGATTTTTTGCAACATATCAGAAAAAATTATAGTGATGTATATTGGAATCCCTTGCCCTGTGAATTAGCTGCTTATTATAAAGAATATGCAAGTCGTGTTACTTCAATTGAATCGGATTCACTTTGGAGAGAAGATCTGTTTCATAAAAAAAACAAATAAAACAGTAATAAGTTATTTCTAAAAATATCAAACGTATCAGATAACTTAAATCAAATTAACATTAATTTTATTAGCAGGCATTTATGAGACCAGTTAAAATTTGTATTATTGCAAAATATCTTTATCCATATGATACCAGATTGAATCAGCAGGTTGATGCTCTTGAGGATTACAATATTGCCTGTGATATAATCTGTGGAAACGATGGGAAACAGGATGCGGAAGAACATATTAAAAACGTAAGTATTTACCGGGTATCGAAAAAACCTGCAAATAAACAGTCGTTTTTTGTATATCTTTTTGATACTTTTAAATTTCTGCTGAATACATTTCTGAAACTGATTACTCTTAGCTTTGCTAATAATTACAAGGTCATCGTAGTCCATACACTTCCGGAATTTATTGTATTTACGACATTGTTCAATAAATTGTTCGGTTCTGTAATTATCCTTGATGGTCGTGATATAACAGTTGATCTTTTGGCCTCACGCTGGCGTGGAAACAGGATATTCTTCGTTAAATTGATAGCTACGATGCTTGAAAGAGTGATAATGGGATTTTGTGATGAAATAATTACCGCTTCCAATGGCTTTAAGCGCTCATTGGTTAGTAGAGGGGTCGAGGACAGCAAAATTACAGTAATAGTAAATACTGCTGATGAGAAGATTTTCAAATATGATACTAATCGCAAATTTATAACTATCACAGAAAATGCACAATTGATCTATCATGGTACAGTTTCCGAGCGTTTCGGTTTACTGGTAGCGGTTAAAGCAATGAAAAGTATCTGTCAAAAAATACCAGGAAGTGTGCTTCATATCTTCGGATTTTTTGACCCGGCTTACAGAAACAGGATTGAGCAGTTTATTTCAGAGGCAAATTTAGCGAGAAATGTCCTGCTGTATGCACCATTGAGTCTTCCGGAGATCTACAGGCATATGATGACAATGGATATGGGAGTTGTACCATATCTGAGTGATGATTTTATGAATAAGGCGCTTTCAACAAAGACTTTTGAATATATTGCCGCAGGATTGCCTGTTACTGCTTCCCGTTTGAAATCAGCTGAAGAACTCTTTAATGACACATGTATTGAATATGCTGAACCAGGTAATTGTGAGGACCTGGCCCAAAAGATAATTAACATGTGCCTTAATCCGCAATTGCGTGAGGCAAAAAGAAACAAGGCTCATGAAGTGTTTGCCAGAAATTTTACCAGCTCTGCCCAAAATCAATTGTTTGTGAAAATGATTGCACCTTACCTGGGCAAAAGTGAAGTTGTAAGTGCAGGAGCCTAAGCTATTAATAATCATTGAATAAATTCAAATACAAACATCAATTCCAAACAATATCCCATATAAATACGATAATTATAGGTAAAGCTTTTTTTAGGAGATGGATTTGCCTGCTAAGAGATTGGAAACAATCAAAGGGTCAAGTTACAGTCTAAAATTAGAAAAAGCTTATCTAATTATAATGCCCTTCTGTTTATTACAAATATGAAAAAAATAGCAATTCTCGGTGTTTCTTTACGGACAACAAATAATGGGGTCCGTGCCCTCACTTCATCACTGTATAAATTGCTTGTTGAAGCAAATCCTGGCGCTGTGGTGACTATCATCACTGCAGAACGGGATAACACTCCACAGACTCTGATGATCAACGGAAATGTTTCGAGCGTCCCTTGTGTAAATTTTCGGCTTTCTCCCAAAGCTAAACCAGACACGCATCTTTTCTATATTCTTTTAAAAACTGTAATATGGAGAATGTGTCCTTTTAAATTTGTAAGAAGAAAAATAGAAGCATCAAATGAATTGATTCGTACTGTACGTGAAGCAGACTGGATAGGTGATATTTCCGGGGGGGACAGCTTCAGTGACATATACGGTTATTTCAACTTCTTTCTGGATTTCATCCAAAAAGTTATAGTACTGCTTTTGGAAAAACCACTGGTTTTACTGCCACAGACTATAGGGCCATTCAAATCTTCGTGGGGAAAAGCGGTTGGGGTCAGTATAATTAAAAGAGCCCATACGGTAATTTGCAGAGACAGTACAAGCTTTGAATATACCAGGCAACTGTCGGGTCATAATAATCTGATTTTATGTCCGGATGTGGCTTTTACTCTTGAAAAATACCCCTGTATTAAAAATATTGTGAAACCAGGACTGCCTGATAACTCCGAAATAATAGGAATCAATGTTAGTGGTTTACTTTATTTACCAGAAATTCAGAAAAAACATGATTTCGGGATCAAATTCGATTACCAGGAGTTCACTGAAAGAATAATTACCTATTTTCTTGACCTTAACAAGCCGGTTTTAATTGTGCCCCATACATTTAATCCCGGAAATTTATCAGCGCAGGATTTTGGTGCATGTGCACTAGCCATAGATCGATTGAATCACCCAATGAAAAATGAGTTGATCCATCGGGTTACTGAGCCTTGCAACCACCATGAAATTAAGCATATTATTGGTAGATGTAATTTTTTCATCGGAGCCAGGATGCATGCATGTATTGCTGCTTTATCTCAAGGAATTCCGGCTGTTGGTGTTGCTTACAGTCGTAAATTTCAGGGTGTATTTGAAACGGTTGGTGTTGAAAAGCTTGTTCTGGATATTAAGACTCTCGATTTGAATAATGCAGTTGATTTTGTTAAAAATGCCTATTCTCAAAAAGAAATGTTTTCCAGAATACTTTCCAGTTCAATAAAAAAGAACATTGATCATATCCGAAATGTATTTCATAATCTGACTTTAAGAGAATAAAATTATGCGAATATCTGTTGTGATTGTAAATTGGAACACTGCAAAACTGACACTGGATCTACTGGATAGTTTAAAGGAGGAACTGGATTTATCCACAGATGAGATCATTGTCGTAGATAATGCATCCAGTGATGATAGTGTTGATCAAATTAAGCAGAAATTTCCGCATGTGCATGTGATACAGAATGAATCAAATCTGGGATTTGCCAAGGCTACAAATATCGGATTGAAAAACGCAAGAGGTGATTTTATCGCAAATGTTAATTCTGACATCAAGGTGCTGCCAGGATGTTTTAAAGTACTGCTTAGATTTATGGAACAATCTCATGATGTCGGAATCTGTGCGCCGAAAGTTTACAATCCTGATATGACTTATCAATTCACTTGCCGCAAAGCTCCTTCCACATGGGATTCGATTGTTGAATTGCTGGGGTTTCATTCTGTACTCTACAGGATTAGAATGTTTAGCGGCGAATACGAATATCTGGATAAAATTACCCAGCCATTCAGCGCTCATATTCTTGGTGGATGTTTCTGGTTCATGAGAAAAAAAATGGTTGATCAGATCGGTGGATTGGACGAAGCCTTCTATTTTTATGGTGAAGACCGGGATTATTGCATGAGATGTAAAAAGGCTGGGTGGAAACTCTATTATCTTCCTGATGCTCATGTGATACATTATGGAGGGGCAAGCAGTGCAATCGTACCAAAAAAATATTTCATCCATCTACAGCAGGCAAATATCCAGTTATGGAAAAAACACCATCCAATCAGAATATATCAATTTGTGGTTGTAAGGATTCTGACTCTATTAACTAGATATCTGATAT
>CAYPMS010000131.1:0-5415 GCA_964411655.1 uncultured Fibrobacter sp. | reverse complement strand
AAAAAGCCCATGCCTAAGAGAGTGAGAATTGTAGGCTCTGGAACACTTGCTGTGATAAGGTCATTACCACAAGACATGGTGTAATGAGCACCGAAGTTGTTGATAATGCCGAAAGCACCAATGTTGTACAGCACTACTTCATTGTGAAAACCACCTGCAAGACCATAGACATCATAAGAATAAGTATTGTATCCTAAAACACCGGTACCTAAAACGTTACCACCATTGACTTCGAATGGATTTGAGAAACTGTGATTCCAGGCTGCATCAACATTAACAACATTGGTTGCAGAAACTTCATAAACAGTGTAAGTATTTGCAGTGAAATCAAGATCAAAGGCTAAATCAAAGCTGCCATTATTTGCCAGGTCGATGAAGATGTCGCCGCTGACAATGTGGCTGCGTGGATCACTGGGCGAAAACATGTTGGAATAATAACCATTAACAAAGTCATAGCCACCAACCAGAGATAATGTTTTCGAGTTTGCATCCCACATGAATGCCTCTACTTCTTCGGATTGGACAAAGTTACCGGCATCGATCTCTTCATCTTCTGATTTGTCCCAACCAGTGTGAAGATCGTTAGAAGTAACATTAATAAATGATGCTGATGAGTTGCCCACAGCAAGAGCTGCTATCGCTACTGTAAGCAATAACAATTTGTTCATAAAAACCTCCATGATATAAAGTTTGAAAAAATCCAATTTATTGTTGCCCTTTAATTTAAGCAAAAAAGGTGCCATTAAGAAGATGCTCTCAATAATGATCAGTAATATTGTTTTTTGTAAGGATATAGTAAGATGTGTCGGCATATTTTACAAATTGGTTCGCCAATGTTTGATTTAAGCAGGATAAACCTATTGGGAGAAAAAAACGGTTAATGTTGTTTTAAAATTATCCAGTAGCTATTTTAATTTTCTTTTCTTTACCACTATGCTGATATGGTTAATTTTATAAGAGCTGTTTGATTTGCACCTGCGATAACAGTGAGTTTATATGCGATTGGACCGAATGTTATGTTTGACTGCAGGTAAATATTTTAGGCCTGCCAGTAAGATACAAATACCAATATTGATGTACCATAGCGTTTCTGAAGAAAAAAAACCTGTAAAACACCCCTATTTTTCCACTACCGTATCAACCGCGGTTTTTAAAGCACATTTAAACTTTCTTAAAGAACAGAACTATAAGATCATCAATTTAAATCAGATTTCCGGATATCTAAAGCAGGACGCAAATGAACAAAAATTAGCGGTAATTACTTTTGATGATGGTTACAGAGATTTTTATGAAAATGCATTTCCTCTGCTGCAGGAATTTGGTTTTACTGCTACTGTTTTTGTTCCTTCCGGTATAATAAGTGAAAATGGCATCAGTATGCTGGAAGGTCAGGTTCTGATGAATTGGCAGCAAATAAGGGAGTGTCAGGCTGATAATATCGAAATCGGATCGCACAGCCTTACCCACGGGGTTCTGGTAAATGGAACAAGGCAGTTTCTTGAAACTGAGCTGAAAGAATCCAAAAAAATTCTTGAGCAAAAATTGAATACCAGTATTACCAGCTTTGCATATCCTTACTGCTTCCCGGCAGAAAATAAGGAGTTTGTCAGGATGCTAAAGGGAATTTTGCTGGATTCCGATTACAAAACAGGTGTGACTACCAGTATCGGGTTGGCAACAGAAAAAAGTGATAATCTGATTTTAAGCAGAATACCTGTAAATGACTTTGATGATCTGCAGTTGTTTTCTGCAAAACTGAATGGGTATTATGATTTTTTGTATTTACTGCAGATTCTTTTTAAAAAGATCAAGAATATAATTAGATAATGTTTTTAGCTAACAGTTTAAGAATAACATTACTGTTGATTTTTTAAGTATTTGTTCGATAAAAAATTAGATTGGATTCTATGATAGTTTATTTAAATTCACAGACTGGTATTGTTGAGTGTAAAGGACTTGAGAGAATCAATGAGAATCTGGAATGCTGGGTATCCGGCTATCTTTTTTATAATAATGAATTTATCACTTCTGAAAATTTTTCACCATGGATCGAGCGGTTTTACGAGGGACAGATAAGTAGCGGGCATATACAAAAGTTAAATGGCGCCTTTAAAATTGTTCTTATTGATAGAAATCAGAAAAAAATAATCTGCATTAGCGATCGATTTGGCACAAATCCACTCTATTATCATGTTTCTGATACATTATTACACCTTTCAGATGATCCATTCTCAGTCTCCAGGATTGCAGGGGTAAAAAGCATAAACCATGCTTCGATAGTAGAGATTTTGCAAACTGGTTTTATTACAGGCAATAAGACTCTGATTGAAAATGTTGAAGAGATTGAATCTGGTGTAATCACTGTTTTTTCCTGGGCAGAAAGGTTAGTTAAAAAGGAGGATACCAGATACTGGCGCTTAACCTTCCTACCAGATCATAAGAAAAGCGAGCAGGACTGGGAAAATGAGGCAGCAGATCTGTTTAGAACCGTTTTTAAACGTTACAATGATGCATGTAACTATAACAGGTGGTCAACTTGTTTCACTTTGTCTGGTGGAATAGACAGCAGATTACTGTTTGGCCTGTGTGGTTCTAAAATGCAAAAAGCAACCGCGATCTCTTATGGAAAACACGATGAACCTGATGTAATGGTTGCCAAAAAAGTCGCAGAATCTTTGAATAAAAATTTTATTCATTTTGAGATCGATCCTGCCCTGTTTTTTTCCGATGCTGTTCTTAAAAATCTGGCTTACAACGTTGGCTTTACATCACGATTAACAGTGGGTACAGGGATAAAAACATTCGCTTTAAAATATCCCCAGATGAAGTTTGATGCACTGTTTTCAGGTCATAGCTTTGATTTGACTGCAGGAAGCTGGATCATGCCTGATACTATCACCATTAAAAATGACAGGCAGGCAAAAGCTACTTTAGTCAACAGACATTACAACTCGATACCCATGGACATCCTTAAAAAAATACTAAAGATCAACTGCGTTTCACCGTTTGAATTTATACAAAAAACTTATTCCTGCGAGGACGGTGATTATGGTGGTGCTTTAGAAAGATGGAACTACGAAAACAGGCAGCGCAGGCTGATCTTACGGGAAATGCTTTTGTACAGGCAATTAGGACGATGGTTTCTTCCTTTTTATGACAACGACCTATTTGATTTCTGGACCACTGTACCACTGCATCTGCGATTGAACCAGAAATTGTATATCAATTGTCTCATAAATAACGTTTTTACAAAAGATCTTAAATCGCTTGGTGAAATCCCTCTTGAACGCGGACCGTTAGTTAATTTGTCAAATAGTTCTATGAAAGATCGGTTTTTATTGAGAATTGCAGACTCAGATACACTGTTACCTTACTGGAATGTAATTTCAGGTACGTATAAACTTAAAAAACGCCTTTCCAGGTTTAAAAAATACAGTTGGGGGCCGGATGCAATCGAGGGGTGGTGGGCCACTGATACAGAATTAAAAAAACGGATACTGTCAACTATTAGTAACTCGGAGTATCTCGCAGACTGCCTGAATATTGGGGCGCTGATTAAGATTCTGAACAAATCTTCTGTTCCAAATATGCTGTTACGCACTGGACTTCCATCTATTCTGGCGATACACTATGTAGGTGAATGTTTAGAAGATAATAACCAAAATGAAAACAACTCAATTAAGTGAGATGATAAATGTTTGAAGCAGAATTGAACTCATTCGAAACATCTTCAGATTTACCTGAAGAAGTGATAAAACAGTTCAGCGAATGGCAGGACAAAATTATCAGCCGTTCGATCCTTCCATGGGGTGAGCACTGTACTGAGTGCATGTTTCCTTTCTGTTATCAGACATGTTCTCTTTATACTCCCAGAATTGACGGAAGCTGTCGACTCTTTGTAAATGGTATGACACCATTGGCTATTCCATCCAGCTGCACTCCATATATATTAAAAATTGATTTTAAGAAATGGGGAAGACTGTTTGCTTTTGGAAATACCCGGATGTTTAACTATGCCTTAAGCCAGAAGATTGAAAAGAGGGATCTGTTTTTCAGTAAAATGCTTCAAAATCTGCCACTCCCAAAAAACATGAGAATGTTTTTTACAAACCGTTACTCATCTCTAAAAAACCACTACTCCAGATGGAACCGCAGATTTGATGTACGCCCTGATTTTTTTCTTCTGGAGTGTTACAATCCGGGGCAGGAGCCGGTAGATCTTACCTTAACCATCCGCCCTGATTTCAAAAAAGGCACAAAAGCACCAAAGCTCGCTTTTGAGCATCTCATCGTCGTAAAACCCGGCTTTATCAGGGAGATGATTCCTGTTTCGGACATAGAGAAGAGATTTCCTCTGAATATTCCCTTTAAAATCGATATTACCCCAAATAATGGGGATAAAGTGGTGAGGCTGTATTTCGGGTCAATTGATTTTGTAAAGACCAGTATCACTGCTGTAAAACAGTCCGATAAAAAAGTAAAGTGCGTGGTTTGGGATCTTGATAATACACTTTGGAAAGGTGTTTTGATAGAGGATGGAATACAAAAACTTCAATTAAAATCAGAATTGGTAAAAGTCATAAAAGAGCTTGATAACAGGGGTATATTGAACTCTGTAGCAAGCAAGAATAATTATGATGATGCTGTTAATGCACTTAAATCATTTGGTCTCCTTGAATATTTTATTTTTCCACAGATCTCATGGAAACCTAAAAGCCAGGCGATAAAAGCTATTGCCAAATCAATGAACATCTCTTTAGATACATTTCTGTTTGTTGATGATCAGCTATTTGAAAGGGAAGAGGTTGCTGCGGTTTGTCCGGAGGTGAGGGTTGTGGATGCTGCAGATGCTTTAAAATTACCACTGCTTGAAGCTTGCAATGTGCCTGTGACTGAAGAATCAAAAAACAGAAGGTTGATGTATAAACAGTCTGAAGAGCGCCAGAAGGTTCAGGATTCCTTTACTGGAGATTATTTTGAATTTCTGAGAACATGTAATATCGAATTGATAATCAATAAACTTATGGAACAGAACCTTGATAGAGTATACGAACTTGCCCAAAGGACAAATCAGATGAACTTTTCGGGTAACCGTTATGAAAAAAGCCGACTCGAACAGATCATAAATGATGGTAATCTGGATACCTATGTAATAGAGTGCAGAGATAGATTTGGAACTTATGGAATTGTGGGTTTCTGTATCGTGGAAAAACAAACTCCGAAACTGATAGATCTCATGTTTAGTTGCAGAATACAGAGTAAACGGGTAGAACATGCAGTACTTAATTATCTTTTAAGTAGCTATTTTAAAACCAACAAAAAGGATTTTTTTGTACATTACTTTAAAACTGATAAAAATGCAAATTCAGCTCAGGTTTTTACAGATCTTGGCTTTGAAACTCATGACACAAACGG
>CAYPMS010000130.1:0-10354 GCA_964411655.1 uncultured Fibrobacter sp. | reverse complement strand
GAGGTTTGATAATTCTGATTGTGCCGGATATTTCCCCGCTGATCGTACTCCACTCCCAGATCCTCAAGCAATCTGCTGTGCTGCACATGTAAAAATCCCATGGCCAAAAACACCAGATCTACCTTCAGGTTGAATTCAGTTCCTGGAATCTCTACCATTTTTGGAGCTGCAGAAGGAGTCTGTGGCTTCTGCCAGGTGACTCTGGAGAAAGTCCCCTGCTGCACAACACCATCATTGCCGCTAAACTCTTTGGTCAGAATAGACCAGTCTCTTTCACACCCCTCCTCATGCGAGGTTGAAGTCCTCAGGATGTCCGGCCAGTAAGGCCAGTTCGGATTGGTTGAACTCTCCCAGATCACAGGTTTAGGCATGATTTCAAATTGATATACTTTTCTGGCCCCTTGACGGTTTGCTGTACCTACGCAGTCTGCACCGGTGTCTCCACCTCCGATTACCAGAACCACTTTATCTTTGGCAAATATTGTTCTTTGGCTTTCGGAAATTTCACCGGAGACTACCTTATTGGATTCAGTGAGATATTCCAGAGCGAAATGAATTCCTTTAAGGCTTCGTCCCGGTATCGGCAGATCACGTGGCTGGCCTGCTCCCAAAGTCAATAAAACCACATCGAATGCCCTTTTAAGATAACGGACACTGATATCCTCTCCGATGCAAACGTTTGTTTCGAAAGCAACACCCTCAGCCTGCATCTGTTGAATTCTTCTGTCTAATACCCATTTCTCCAGTTTATAATCGGGTATTCCATAACGGAGCAGTCCACCGGCTTTGGCTGTTTTTTCGAAAACAGTTACCTTGTGACCTGCCCTTCGGAGTTGTTGTGCTGCGGCAAGACCTGCCGGACCGCTTCCGATAATCGCTACGGATTTGCCACTTTCTCGTCTGGGAGGACGCGGCTTTATCCAACCCTGTTGAAAACCGTATTCGATGATAGCCAGTTCGATCTGTTTGATGGTAACAGGGGCATAACTGATCGACAATGTACAAGAGGTTTCGCAGGGTGCAGGGCAGATCCTACCGGTAATTTCCGGCAGATTGTTAGTTGCTTCCAGCCTTAAAAGTGCCTCATGCCAGTCGCCTTTGTAAATGCAATCGTTCCATTCCGGAATAAGGTTGGCCAGGGGACATCCCATGGCATGACAATAAGGGATACCGCAATCCATACAGCGTGCACCCTGATTCCTGAGTTCACTCTCAGGCAGTGGAATTATAAATTCCTTATAATCACCAAGTCTTTCCTCCACCGGTCTGTATTTCGGGGTGACCCGGTTATATTCAAGAAAACCAGTTACTTTTCCCATTATCTGAAAACCTCCTCAGTCAATGCTACACTTTCTGTTTCCTTTGATTCTTCTTTTCTCATCCGCTCCAGGGCATGACGGTAATCTATGGGCATTACTTTGACAAAGAGCGGGAGCATGCTTGTCCAGTCGCGGATGATTCTGGTTGCATGTTCACTTCCGGTATATTTGACGTGTTCCTCTATTAGAGTGTAAAGAAGTTTTACATCTTCAGGATCGGCAACCGGTTCGATGTCCACCATTTCCAGATTACATTTGGTGTCAAAGAGCTGATCTTCATCAAGGACGAATGCGATACCACCGCTCATGCCGGCGGCAAAATTTACTCCTGTTCGCCCGAGGCAGACTACTACACCTCCGGTCATGTATTCACAACCATGATCACCGACACCTTCTACTACCGCAATTGCTCCGCTGTTGCGCACTGCGAAACGTTCACCAGCCATGCCGTTAATGAAGGCTTTGCCGCTGGTGGCACCGAAAAGGTTTACATTTCCGGTGATGATATTGTTTTCGGCACGATAGGTGGCGTTTTTAGGCGGATAGATGATAAGTTTACCTCCCGAAAGACCTTTTCCGAAGTAATCATTGGCATCTCCTTCAAGCTCGAAGGTGATTCCCGGAGCCAGGAATGCAGCAAAACTCTGACCTGCTGAGCCAGTGAATTTCACTGATATGGTATCAGCAGGAAGCCCTCTGGCACCATAGCGTCTGGAGACTTCACTCGAGAGGGTAGTACCCACTGTACGGTTGAAGTTTTTAATGGGCATTTCTAATTTAAGCGGAGTCTTGTTTTCCAGGGCTTCTTTTGCATCCCTGATGAGTATATGGTCCAGACTCAGGGAAAAATCGTGCTCTTGTGAAGAGGTACAGCGCAGAGAACAGCCAGGGTGTGGTTCCGGCTTCATCAGCAATCTTGAGAAATCCAATCCTTTTGCTTTATAATGCTCAATGGCCTTGTTTACTTCGAGTACGTCGACTCTTCCGATCATTTCGTCCATGGTGCGAAATCCCAATGAAGCCATGATTTCCCTTACATCCTGAGCCACAAAGGTCATAAAGTTTATCAGATGTTCGGGTTTACCCATAAAATTTTTACGTAGCTGGGGATCCTGGGTGGCAACTCCTACCGGGCAGGTATTGAGATGGCATTTACGCATCATAACACAGCCCATGGCGACCAGAGAAGCGGTTCCGAAGCCGTATTCTTCTGCTCCGAGTAAAGCTGCAATCACTACATCGCGTCCGGTTCTCATCTGACCATCAGTCTGCACTCTAATGCGATCTCTCAGCCGGTTCATAACAAGAGTCTGCTGGGTTTCAGCAAGTCCTATTTCCCAGGGGATCCCGGCATGTTTTATGGAGGAGATTGGAGAGTTACCGGTTCCGCCATCGTGACCGCTGATAAGCACCATGTCAGCCTTTCCTTTGGCGACTCCTGCAGCAACAGTTCCCACACCGACTTCTGCAACCAGTTTGACAGATACTCTGGCCTTGGGATTGGCGTTCTTAAGATCGAAAATCAGCTGAGCCAGATCTTCAATGGAATAGATATCATGGTGTGGCGGAGGTGAGATAAGGGTAACTCCCGGAGTGGAGTGACGGACCTTGGCGATGATCCCATCCACTTTGAGTCCGGTTAGCTGACCACCTTCTCCGGGTTTTGCTCCCTGGGCTATCTTTATCTGGAGTTCACCGGAGTTAACCAGGTAGTTGCTTGTAACCCCGAATCGAGCGGAGGCGACCTGCTTGATCATGCTTTTTTTAGAGTCCCCGTTTGGCAGAGGAATATAACGCTCTTCATCTTCGCCACCTTCCCCGGAATTGCTTGATGCACCAAGCCGGTTCATGGCGATGGCAATGGTCTCGTGAGCTTCTTTACTGATAGAGCCAAAGGACATGGCGGAACTCACAAATCTTTTAACAATATTCTGCACCGGTTCTACTTCCTCCAGTGGAACTGGTGTCTGTGGCTTGAAAGTGAAAAGTCCTCTCAGAGTACAGAGATTGGTGCTTATATCGTTGATTTTAGAGGCATATTGCTTATAAAAACTGTAGTCGTTCTGACGGATAGCCCGATGAATAAAGGTGATTGCTTCAGGACTGTAAAGATGTTTCTCGGAATTCTTGCGATAATGAATATTACCGCCGGAATCCAGAATCTGCAGTTCAGAACTGTCTTTACTGAAAGCGGTCTTATGACGCTGAAGAGTTTCTCTGGCAATAGCCTCGATACCGATACCACCGATACGTGATGAAGTTCCCGGGAAGTATTTATTTATAAACTCCTCGTCCAGTCCCACTGCCTCCATTATCTGTGCTCCCCGATAGCTTCGGATGGTGGAGACGCCCATTTTGGACATTACTTTGAGGAGGCCTTTTTTAATGGCGGTTACGTAGTGTTCGATAATCATTTCCATGCTGATGTTTAATTTGCCCTGTTCTTTGAGTTCAGCCAAAATCTCGAAGGCCAGATATGGGTTGATAGCGCTGGCACCATAGCTTATCAGTGTGGCAAAATGCATCACATCACGAGCTTCACCGGTCTCTACAATAAGTCCGGTAAGCTGTCGCTTCTGCACCTTGATAAGATAGTGGTGAACTGCAGAAGTCGCCAGAAGAGAAGGGATTGGTGCCTGTGTTTCACTGACATCGCGATCGGAAAGAATGATCAGGGAGTAACCTTCATCCACTTTTTTCTCTGCTTCTTTGCAAAGGTTTTCTATGGCGGATTCGAGTCCTTTTTCGCCACTGCCTGCATTGAAAGTGATTGGCAGAACGCAGGCGCGATAGTCTTCCTTGTTAAGGTTTCTCAACTTAAGCATGTCATCATTGGAAAGGACCGGATGAGGCAGTCTGAGCTGATGACAGTGTTCAGGGGTTTCATCCAGAAGGTTACATTCCTTACCGACAAGACTCATGAGAGACATGACCAGGTTTTCACGATAGGGATCAATAGGAGGGTTGGTGACCTGAGCGAAAAGCTGTTTGAAATAATTGAACAGCAGTTGCGGTCTTTCAGAGAGCACTGCAAGAGCAGCGTCATTACCCATGGAGTGAACCGGTTCCTGGGCGTTTTCGGCCATGGAGAGAAGCACGGTTTTAATATCTTCCAGGGTGTATCCGAAGACCCATTTACGTATTGAGAGGGACTGGTGATCGACCTTTACCGGTCCTGGTACCTGGAAAAGTCCTTTAAGCTCTATACGATTGTTCTGCAGCCATCTGCGGTACGGTTTCCGTCGGGAGATAGATGCCTTGATTTCGTTATCGAAGAGGATCCGGTTTATTGATGTGTCGACCAGAAACATCTTTCCGGGTGCCAGCCGCCCTTTCTGCAGGATATCTTCAGGTGGGATGTCAAGGACACCGGTTTCGGAAGCCATAACTACCTTGCCATTTTTAGTTATCAGATAGCGTGCAGGACGCAGACCGTTGCGGTCCAGAGTTGCTCCTATTTTAATACCATCAGTAAAAGCGATGGCAGCCGGTCCATCCCAGGGTTCCATAATTGATGCGTGATATTCATAGAAAGCCCGTTTATCTTCACTGATATAGTATTTTGCACCGAAAGCTTCCGGTATCATCATAGCCATTGTGTGCTCTATGGTACGCCCGGTAGAGGTAATCAGCTCAAAGACATTGTCAAATGTTCCGGAATCACTCATCTCCGGATTGATGATAGGGAAGAGCTTTGAGATCTCATCTGCAAAAAGTGGAGATGAGAGGGTTTTTTCTCTGGCGATCATCTTATTGACATTTCCTCTAAGGGTGTTAATTTCGCCGTTATGGGCAAGGTAACGGAATGGTTGAGACAATGGCCAGGAGGGAAAAGTGTTGGTACTGTAGCGCTGGTGGACCAGAGCCATTGCACTTTGCATATCGGTGTCGGTAAGATCAGGGTAGAAGAATTCGAACTGGGGGGCAACAAACATCCCCTTGTATACTATTGTTTTACTGCTGAAAGAGCATACATAGAACTCTTCAAGGGTAAACTGGTTGGAATGAGCCTTCTTTTCCATCGATTTACGTGTTAAGTAGAGTTTTCTCTCGAGAGCGGGTCCGCAAAGCGAACCGAATGTGGCAAAGATCTGGCTGATAAAAGGCATGGATGAGGCAGCCATGTCTCCCAGGCACTGCGGAGAGACCGGGACATCACGCCATCCCAGGACCGATCCACCTTCTGCAAAGATTGTTTCTTCAATTAATTTTTTAGCAGCACTGCGTTTTGAACTGTCCTGCGGCAAAAAAAGCATGGCTACTCCATAGCAGCCTTGCTGGGGAAGATTGATTCCTGATCTGGAACATTCTTTTACAAAAAAAGCATGTGGTATTTGCATCAACATTCCGGCACCATCACCTGTTTTTGAATCACCCCCCAAGGCACCTCTGTGAGCCAGATTTTTTAAAATTGTGATTCCATCGGTTATGATCTGATGTGAAGGTTGGCCATTGATATTTACCACGAATCCGACACCGCAACTGTCATGCTCGTATTGCGGATCATAGAGCCCCTGTTTTTTCATTACTCTTTATACCTCAGATAAAAAAAGTGGATAGTTTGTTATCATCTATAAAAAAGAATATTTATGTTCAGTAATTATATTATTAGAAGCAGTCAAATCTGGAGATGAAATGCCAGGAAGCGGAACATGATGTGTATAGTAATGGCGGTTAAATACCTTTGAGGATAGACTTCCATAATAGATGAGATACCTTCTTTTGTTTTTTTACCCGGCCTTAAGGAGGACAGGATTTTTTTCTGAATACAAAACTGCATTGAAACTAAGCTACTATCGTTCCAGTTTCAAAAAAGTTCGATTCTGGTCTGTTTTTATAGGTTTTTGGGCAGAATAATCGATGTTTTAGCGGTTATGGAAGCTGGTTCTGTGGATGTGAAGGTTGGTATGCCGGTACAAATATGTGTAAAATGAATCGCTTTGTGTACAAAAATGTACCGGTACAGATTGGCTGCAGGTGCAGAATGGTCAAAAAATGGGCAGTTTTGGGCGCTTTAGGGTGGCACTAATATTGCACAATACTGCCAGCAAAAGAAATGAGACCAGTTTGTCCGATTTGGTCGTAATCTATTTTTTAGCAGAATAAATTAGAAAGGTTCCTATGAGCAGTCGAAGCGAAATAACTCAGATGATTGAACCGATTGTGGTTGGAAAAGTAGAGTTACCTCAGAAAGTTTCCGCCTATTTTGGTGAGAACACTTTCAGTGAAATGATAATGCAGAAAATGCTTTCCGAAAAGACTTTCAAGGCATTTAAGAAGTGGCAGGAAGAGGGCGAAGTGATAAGTATGGTTGAGGCCGATGAGATTGCTCATTGTATGAAAGAGTGGGCTATCTCTAAAGGTGCTTGCTCCTATACACACTGGTTTCAGCCTATGACCGGTCTTACTGCAGAGAAGCACGATTCTTTTATAAGTATAGGAAGCACTGGAATCGTGTTGGAAAAGTTTACCGGAAGCAAACTGATTCAGGGAGAGCCCGATGCATCATCGTTTCCTTCCGGAGGGATTCGGGCTACATTTGAAGCCAGAGGATATACTGCATGGGATCCTTCATCACCGGCATTCATAAAAGAAGTGGATAAAGGCAAGACACTGTGCATACCTACCATTTTTATTTCATACACCGGCGAGGCACTTGATAAGAAGCTTCCACTATTGAGAAGTGAGGTTGCTATCAGCAAAGCAGCCACAGAGCTTCTTAAGCTTTTCGGGCACACTGATGTAAAACAGGTCTACTCAACCTGCGGACCGGAACAGGAGTATTTTCTCATTGATGAAGCTTATTACCGGATGAGAAACGATCTTCTTCTGGCTGGCCGTACTTTGATCGGTGCCGGTTCACCAAAGGGTCAGCAGCTTGAAGATCAGTACTTTGGGTCTATTAAAGACAGAGTGCTCAATTATATGCATGATGTGGCTGAGGAAGCTTACAAGCTTGGTATTCCGGTAACTACCCGCCATAACGAGGTTGCTCCGCATCAGTTTGAGTTTGCGCCGATTTTTGAAAAGGCAAACCTGGCAGCCGATCACAACCAACTTCTTATGGATATCATGAAAAGAGTTGCACACCGTCATCGTCTGGTCTGCCTGCTTCATGAGAAACCATTTGCCGGCGTAAACGGAAGCGGAAAGCACCTGAACTGGTCAATATCTGATGATAAGGGGAATAATCTGCTTAATCCGGGAGATACACCGGAGGAGAATCTTCAGTTCCTGACAATATTAACTGCGGTTATTCATGCAGTTTACTCTCATGCGGATCTGTTCCTTGCCTCTGTTGCCTCTGCGGGTAACGAGCATCGTCTTGGTGCCAACGAAGCTCCTCCGGCAATAGTAAGTGTTTATCTGGGTGAACAGTTGAGTAAGATTGTTTCTATGCTGGAAAGCGGTAAAATAGAGAAAGGGCAGCGCAAGGATCTCATCGATCTGGGCGTAAAGCTGCTCCCTAAATTTTTAAGAGATACAACCGACCGCAACCGTACTTCTCCGTTTGCATTTACCGGAGCAAAGTTTGAATTCAGAGCAGTCGGAAGCTCTGCAAATATCGCTACTCCTATTGCGGTTATAAACACTGCCGTAGCCGATTCACTGTCGATAGTGACTGAGAGGATAAAAGCAGAATTGGCCAGCACGCCCGATTTCAGAGAAGCGGTTCTCAAGGTACTCTCCGGATTAGTCAAGGAGTCCAAGGCGATTCTTTTTGAGGGAAACAACTACTCTGATGAGTGGGTGAAGGAAGCTAAAAAGCGGGGACTGCCAAATGAGGCATCGACTGCAGAGGCACTTAAGGCATTCATTAAACCGAAGGCTATCGATCTGTTTGGACGTCATGGCGTCTTCTCAAAAGTTGAACTTCATGCCCGGTATCATATCTGGCTTGAAATCTACCAGAAAGTCGTTGATATTGAAGCAAAGACACTGGCAGAGATGGTGAAGACCCAGGTCATACCTGCTGCTATCGAATATCAGAGCGAAATCGCTGGAGGTCTGGAGATTCTTAAGGATCTTGTTGATTCCAAGGCAGTTGAATTAATTGATGAGGCCATAGATGATCGTAAACAGCTGTTGGCTGGACTGACTGCCGATATCTTCTACATCAGAAAGAATCTGAAGCAGATGGAGGAGCTACTGAAAAAGGCTGAGTCGCTTGATCTTGAAGGAAAAGCTGCATTGTATTTTTCAGAGCTTAAACCTCACATGCTCCATATCCGCAAGCATGTGGATGCACTGGAGAGTGTAATGCCTGATTCCATGTGGGTATTACCAAAATACAGAGAGATGCTTTTTATCAGTTAATTTCTGAACAGTCAGAAGTACTAAATAAAAAAAGGAGGTTTCATAAATTGATACCTCCTTTTTTATTTTTTTGCAATACTCGCTTGTTTTGGCTGAGGGGCTGTTTCTAAATACTCTCTTGCACAATTTTCAATCATACCTTATGCTTATAATTGATTGTAAATATAACCAGAGATAGACTGAAGAGCTGTTTTTACAGTACAGGGGAAAATTTTTAAAATGGTTATGGCAGAAAATAGTTTTAGTTCAATTATGGAACTAAATGAAAATTGCGATCCGGTATTGGAGAAACTTCGTCAGACATATAATACTGCCCCTCAGGATATGGAGAATACTGTTCGGCTGATCCAGTATTTATCGGATCAGGGATGGTATAACGAAGCGATAGATATAGCCAGAGCTGCAATGGAAAAAGATGGGCAGAATTACACTTTAGTGCTGGAGTATGGCAATACCTGTTTCAGGAAAAATGATCTGAAGGAAGCAGAGCAGGCATTTCTAAGGCTTACCAGGTTGAAACCAGACAGGATTGAGGGCTGGAACAACCTTGGCATTGTGCTGGTACAGTTATCGGAGTTGGAGAAAGCGGGAGAGGCATTTGCAAAAGTCCTTTCTATTGAGCCGGATAACCCTGGAGCACTGGTGAACATGGGTAACCATTATTCCAATAAGGGGGAATTTACGAAGGCCCGCTCTTATTTTGAGCATGCCGTCCAGGTGTGCCCGGATTTTACCGATGCATGGTATAATCTGGGAAATGTGCTTCTTGCATTGGAGGATTACCAAGGGGCCAGGTCGGCCTACGAAAAAGCCTTGAAATATCAGGAAAATTTCTCATCTGCTTTAAAAAATATGGGATATGCCTGTGAGAGATGTGGTGAATATGAAAGAGCAGAGCAATGCTACCTTCGGGCTATCGAATTAAATAAGGCGGATTTTTCGCTGAGGGTAAATCTTGGAAATCTTTTTTTTAAACAAAAGAAATATGATGATGCTAAAAAATGTTATCTCAAAGCGGTGAAACTGGCTCCGCAAATGCTTTCTGGCTGGATGGGTTTACGCTATCTCTCTTTGGCCAAGGGGGATTTGAATACTTTTATTCGCGCGACCCTTGCTGTTCTTCCAAGGCTGAATGAAGAGACCCTGGCTCAGAGCATAGAGATTCTCTTTGAACATAATCAGATTGAAAAAGCCGAAGAAATACTTGCGCAAGCGGACAGACTGGGCCGCAAAGGGGATGCTTTGGATCTTCAGAGACTTTTGATTTATCAGCGTAAAAAGATTAATTCAGAGAAAGCCGAGGTTATTTATAAGCGTCTTTCAGAGAAATCTACACTTACAGATCAGGTTCGTAAGGGTTTGGCCCGTTACGCTTTACACAATAATGATTATGATACTGCAATAGCTCATGTAGAGAAGATGGCAAAATCAGACAGCACATCGAAGAGCATTCTGTGGCGTGCACTGCTTGCCAGAAAAGAGGAAAGGAAAGTGAAGCAGTTAGTGCAGCTTCATATAAAAGATGATCCTGATTACTTTGACAGTTGGTTTATTCTGGCTGTTATTGAGGCATCCAGGGGAAATCGGATCCGAGCAGAAAGGTTTCTTATAAAGGCCTTGGAAAATGGTTTTACAAATATAGAAGAGCTTAATCAGTATAGCAATCTGAAACAGATTTTTGAAACACTGGCTCCGCAATGAGACTTTCGAAACACCTG
>CAYPMS010000129.1:0-10473 GCA_964411655.1 uncultured Fibrobacter sp. | reverse complement strand
GTTTTTATAGCAGAAACAAGCAGAATACCACCTAATAACAGGATAAGTATATTTGAAGGAATTATCCCTATAAGTTTGCCCCCGATTGCAGATCCAAGTATGGAACCAGTAGACATTAATACTAAAAATTTCATCTCTTTTTTAACAAGTTTTATAGCTCCACTTCTTGAATAACGGATAAATGCTGCAGTCATGGTTGGCAGACTTATGCAAAGAGAAAGACTTCCAGCTATTTTAATATCAACTCCATATAATAATATCAGGGTAGGAATGATAAGTTCTCCTCCTGCAACACCAAGAATGGCAGCTACTCCTCCGATGATTGCTCCAGCGATAAGGCCAGCCATGTAACGGATTGTGCCATCAGAAATCAATGCTGCATGGTTACCATGTCCGATCTGATGCCCAAAAATCATACCAATGGCTAATAAAACGAGTAGCACCATTATCATTCTATCCAGAACGCCTTTTGCTTTTTGTGAAGCGCAATGTGCACCGATCCAGGCGCCGATAAGACTTCCAGATAAAATGTTCAAAATAATTTCCCAATTAGAAACAACAGAATTCCAGGGAATCGATTGACTTCTAAATGGAAGAGCGAAACCTGCTACAATCAAACTGGTAAATTTATTTATGATAACCGCATCAAGAGTTCCAAAACCGAACATGCTTACCAGAACAGGAAGTCGAAATTCTGCACCGCCCAAACCTATTAATCCACCTAATGTGCCGATGAGCATTCCAATAAAAACTGTCTTTATTGCCTTCATCTTCTTAATCCTTTAAAAAATGAACCGGAAGATACAAGGGTGCATAATTTAACAAACCGCAATAACAAACCTTCAATCTTTAAAAAAACAGATCCGTTGCTAATGTAATCACATTCTCTGGTGTCCGGTTTCCAGAATCTGCTCCATCTTTAAATCTGGAAGTACCATAAGCTATATGCAAACGGGCATTATCGTTTAGCAACCAGTTGAGACCTCCCTCCATTGTTACGACGCTACAGATAGAGCTGGCAGAAGATGCAAATCCCCTGAATGATGATTTGTCAATATTTATTGCATGGACACGGGCGACAAGTTCCACTCCGCCAAATTGCTTTTTAGAAATATTGAGTGGTTTATCGGTTTTAAAGCCCTTTTCAGTCCTGCTGCCATTCAGAATAATCAATCCAGAGCTGACAGACCAGGCATAATTTGAGAGATCCGCTTTCAAACCATTTGTATCAGCAATCTTAAACCTGTTCTGAATAAATTCACCAATAAGAGAATATTTTCCGGAAAACCATTGCAATTGTGGTGCAATACGGTATAATCTTCCATCGGTTAAACAGGTGGTTTTGTAATTAAAGACTTTGGTCCGTCCGGAAGTTTTGAAATTTGACAAAGCTTCTCCTTCATGCATTCCATACGATCCTCCAACGCCTAACGCAAATGAACTGAAAATGCTCTGTTTATTTTTTGGAAATGGTGAAAGTAATATTCTTCCGGTCAGGTCTTTTGAATCATTACTATCTCCGGATGAGGATGAACCATCCTGTGCCCCATTAACAACTGCAGCCTGATATTTTAGAATTCCCTCAAATAATGTCCCGAATACCTGTATTCCAATATCTCTATTGGGTGCGATCGATGCAGTATATGCAAAATCAGAAAATAAAAGTGCTGTAACTGGCTGAAGACGTTCCATGCTCAACGGCGATTTGAAAATTCCCAACTGCAGATTCAGAGGATCGAACAAATTGAGCTGCAGATATACATCCAGAAACTGTGGAGTGGATGCAAATTCACCATGAATGCGCATCTGTACATTTGCTCCGATTTTTACCCGTGTATCCAGTCTGGCTCTGCGCAGGACAAACTGATCTGTATAGCTTTTTTTTCATCTTCAATACCAAAATATCCCGCCGACTGTCCGTAACCTTTAAACTGCAGCTCAAAGCTATTTGGTCCCCTGATACTGAAACCATTTTTATCTGCGGTAACTGTTGCAGTTGTTGAATCAGCACTTAAAACCATGCTGAAAATTGATAGTGATAAAAGAACAATTTCCGAGAATATTCTAACATGTTTTTCATAAAACAGGAACATACCCCAGATCTCCTTTAGATTTGATTGTTGATTAACATCGCTATAGGTCATTGCAGTGCTAATGTAAACTTACCTGCTTCCGTTCCCGTTCAGTATACCGGCGCAGCCAATTTGACATGCACCCATATGGAATCTCCGGTTTTTAAATCAAGATCAGCAACAGCCCGTCTGGTCAGCCGTGACAAAATGAATGAATTTCCAATTTTTACACGTACAATAGCCAGACTGGGATGTTCATCATTACCGATTGCATCAACGATTCCCTGAAAAGAATTCTGAATGCTGATCTGCTCCAACCGGCTTTTTGATATGCTTACATCTCTGGCAAGGATTCTGATTCGTACCTTGTCACCTATTGTATAATTGTGATCTCGTGCCCATATACTTCCGCCCACAAATTCCATTCTGCAAAGATTCCAGGTTGTGTCAATCTCAGCAACACATGCCTCAATTACTACTCCGGCATCATCACCTATACGGATAGGAAGGTCGATTCTGGATAAGACGTGTTCAAGGGGGCCATCAGCTACGGAAGAACCATTTTCCATAATAACCAGATTATCGGCCAGCTGTGCGACTTCATCGGGATCGTGACTTACATATAATATTGGTATATCAAGTTCATCACGTAATTGCTGTAAATAAGGAAGGATTTCCTTTTTACGCTTAATGTCAAGCGCTGCGAGTGGTTCATCCATGAGCAGAATGCTGGGATTGACCGCGATAGCCCTCGCGATTGCCACACGCTGTTTTTCACCTCCTGACAGACCATCGGGTTTTCGATTGAGAAGATGAGAGATTCCAAGCAGTTGTATTGCTTTGTCAAGGCTGACCCGTAAATCCTTGCTGACACGGTTTTTGCCATAACAGAGATTTCCCATTACCGTAAGGTGTGGGAAGAGGCTCGCCTCCTGAAATACATATCCCAGTGGCCGCTTGTAAACAGGCCGGAAATAGCCGGAATTCTGCCATATATCCCCATTAACCGATAAATACCCATGAGCTGCTCTTTCTAGCCCTGCGATACAACGAAGGAGTGTGGTTTTCCCTGAACCGGAATGCCCGAAAAACGCCGTAACCCCCCGTCCGGCAAGTTTAAGATCAATATCGAGTGTAAATCCTGTCCGTTTGATTTGAAACCGGGCCTCAATGTTTTCCATGTCAATCGTTCCCCTTTGCCGCTTTCGGATGATTGAGATGCATTGCCAGAAGTACCAGAAAGGAGAACCCAAAAAGCACTCCTGCTACCCGATGTGCACTGGCGAAGTTCAAACTTTCGACATAATCATAAATCTGTACAGATGCGACTCTTGTTATTCCCGGAAGATTTCCACCTATCATCAGTACCATTCCAAACTCCCCGACCGTATGGGTGAAGGTAATAATAGAAGCAGAAATAAAACCTGGCAGTGCAAGCGGTATTACGACGGTTATAAATGTATCAAGCGGGGATGCACGCAAGGTTGATGCGACTTCCAGTGGTCGGTTACCGATTGTCTCAAAAACAGACTTCAGCGGGTTTACCATAAATGGCAGAGAATAAAAAACAGAAGCCACCACAAGTCCATAAAATGTAAATGGCAGGGGTTGCAGGCCCAGAAATGCAGTCATTTTTCCAATCGGCCCCTGCGGTCCCATAATAACAAGAAGGTAAAACCCGAGTACTACAGGGGGGAGTACCATAGGCAGAGTGATCACCGAAGCTATTATCCCTTTACACCACGATTTTGTGCGGGCAAGCCACCATGCCAGTGGTGTCCCGATCAGAAGAAGAACGAATGTAACAATACCTGCAAGCTTAGTGGTAAGCCATATTGCATTCAGATCATCACTTGTAAGCATTTTTTACCTTTTCCAGTTTGAGATTTATTTACATTTCACCAGGTAATATAAAGCCATACTTTTTCATGATTGTCCGTGATAATTTTTCTTCCATGAAATCAGCAAACTTTCTGGCTAATTTGTTATCTGCCGCACGTTTGGTAATTACATATCCCTGTTCAAGCGGGGCATGAAGAGTATCTGGAATAAGCAGATAACGGCCCTTTTTTAACAATTCAGGATTCATTGCGATGGAAAGTGCGAGGATTCCAATCTGTGCATTTCCAGATGTTACAAATTGAGCTGCCTGCGCGATATTTTCTCCATACACAAGTTTCTTCTCCACCTTCTCCCACAAACCAAGTGACATTAACGCTTCGCGGGCACGTTCGCCATATGGAGCATGTATCGGATTTGCTATGGCGATCCGGGATATCGAAGAATCAGTCAAGATTGACATAGACAGTTTTGATGAGTCAATAGTTGCGCTCCACAGTACAATCCGGCCCCATGCGTATGTTTTGACCTTGGAAGCGCAAATACCCTTCTTATAAAGGTCCAAGGGGTATTTGATATCTGCACAAAAGAACATGTCAAAAGGAGCCCCCTGTAATATTTGTGTGTTAGCTTTACCCGATGATCCATAAACAACTTCAACGTTAGATTCAGGGTTGATTTTTTTAAATTCTGTGATAATTTCATCCATTGCATACTTCAAATCGGCAGCAGCTGCAATAGTTATTTTTTCTGAATTTTGAGGGAATACACTATTAGCCGCAATTAATATCATCCACGATAAAATGCACATTTGTTTCATGGCTGTGTTCTCCAGTTTTATTGTTAGCTGTTTAATTTGAAGAGTTTAAATTTCTACTAATGAACGCCATACCTTGTTCTTTTTTATATGATCCAAATCACCAGAAACTCTTATGTACGCTTTTATTACTACTTTCGGGACTTTCTGCCTATATTGTATTTTATAACAGAACTAAAAATAACGAAAGATAACGTAACGTATCATAAATGAATATAACACACAATAACGGGTTAAGCAATATTTTTATGTCATTTTTCGTAATTTTTCATATTGTTTCAATTATTTTTAAGCAGTTTAATAATCCTGAAGGGGAAGTATTATGCATGATGAAGCAGCTCTAACAGCTCAGGAAGTTGCAGATATTTTGAAAATAGCAAAAAACACTGTTTATGAATTGATCAAACGTAATGAAATAAATTCTTACAAGGTTGGCAGGAAAGTACGATTCACCTATAGCGATATAAAAGAGTATATTGCACGCTCCAAATGCATTCGACCAATCGAGTCCTCCATAGATATGGAAAAACCATTGCCTTCGTTGGAAGCCCATTCTTTATCAAGGTTATCAGGCAGGGATTTTATAATCTGCGGGCAGGATTTAATGCTTGATATTTTATCCAACTATCTTCAGCGTCGTTTGCCAGGGATTTCACCATTAAGATCATATATTGGAAGTTACAGTAGTCTGGTTGCCTTATACCATGGAAATGTGCAGGTTGCCAGTACTCATTTATGGGATGGCGATACGGGGCAATATAATATTCCATATGTCAGAAGACTGCTTCCAGGTATTCCTGCTGTTATCATTCATCTTGCCAGTCGCATGCAGGGCTTTTATGTCGCAAAGGGGAATCCTAAAAATATAAAAACATGGGATGATCTGAAACGAACTGATCTATCAATAATAAACCGGGAGAAAGGTGCTGGTTCCCGTGTTCTTCTTGATGAGCATTTACGATTATTGGGAATTCCCGGAAGTTCGATCAAAGGGTATGAGCGTGAAAGTCAGTCACACCTGACGGTTGCAAGTACTGTGGGTCGTGGCGGTGCGGATGTCGCTGTCGGAACTGAAAAAATTGCCAGTCAAGTTAACAGTATTGATTTTATCCCGTTGCAAAAAGAACGATATGAGCTGGTTATAAAAAAAGAAGATTTGCAAACCCAACAGATGCAAACAATGCTGAGTATTTTGCGCTCTGAAGATTTTAAGGAAGAATTTAGAGCTATTGGTGGTTATGACATAAGTGAGATGGGGCATATTGTAGCAGAAACGTAATATTTATTACAATAGATAGGGAGAACTGTAGAATTGCCACGAAAAGCATAAAAACGCAGCGCAGGCCCATAAGACAGGGTGTCTAAACAGATAAACAACAGTGTCAAACCCAAATTTCTGTCACAGGCGCAACACAGGCACTTCGGCTATGCCGCGAAAAATTGGCCCCAATTTTTACGTTGAATGAATTTTGACAGTCTCTGCCGAAGAAAAACGAGAGACATCGGGAGTTTTAATGGATGCCACAATCTTTAGTGACGTACCCGTCAATTCTGGGGCTCTCCCCCAGACCTCTAAGAGTTAAGGCACCTGAATAATTGATCATTAATGAAGTATTAGGTTGAAGGACATTCCAACCCCCCCTATCGATTATTCATCGAACATTCCAACCGGTTATCCCTCACATTTTTAAGCAAATTTTTGTGAAAGTATTTAAAAAGCTGCCTGCTTGCGAACCCAATACAACTTTAAACCACCACAATGAAACAATATCGCGATTTTAAAATGTTTTCTATTGCGATACCCGCAAGCAAGCCGCTTCATCTTTTCTATCTTGCTGGATGATGGTCAAACACAATCTTTTCATCAGCCCCAGGAATAGCTGCCTCTTATCAGTTATCTGACCGGTAATTCTCAAGTCATCTGACAGTTTTATCTGATTTACAGAAAGCTAATCAATGTTTCAAAGTAATTGATGCGGACGAACCGGTTATTTTGGTTGAGAATATCCGGTCATTTTCGACTAAGAATTATCGGTCATTTTGAGTTATAACGGTCAGTTGAAGGATTTTTCGGGTATTGGTTTAACAAAAAGCTAAAATGAAAAGTATAATGGGAAAGAATCAGATCGCCTTAACCATAGAGCATTATTTTAGCTAAAAAAACATTTATATACAAAGTTGTTATTTTAATTTTTTAGATTTATTTATTAATTTGATATTTAAGCAAGCATAGGTTCCAAGGATGCACTTTTTTGAGTGTTCTGGAATGAAATAGAGAATTTTTAAGCTGCAATGCAACCTGAAGAATTTGTGCGACATTTTGGAGTACCGGTAATACAATAAAATGCACGCACAGAAATTCTATTAAAACAATCTACAAGTTAGGAGGTTTTATGGGATTCGGAAAATATTGGAAAAAAATCAAAAAAACAGCGAATAATGTTGCCGATGATATTTCAGATGCTGTATCAACCGGGGCAAGTACTGTTGCGGGTGCAGCAGGGACAGCCGTTGGAACTGTAACAGATACTGTTTCTGATATAATTGATAAAGCCGGTTATGCAGCAAAATGGCTTGGAAATGAAGCAAGAGATATCGGAGAACAATTGTTGGCTCTCGGTTTAGATCCCGCAGTGATACCGGTAATATTAGCATATTATAGCACACTCAAATTTCAAGCCAGAGGGAAATGGCGTAAATTGCCCGAGCATATCAAAACATGTTTACAACCATATTTTGGAATTAATTTAGACAATGTAGAATATGCAGTAAATATTAATACCGGCCATGGCGCTGCAATCACTTTTGATACACAAATATTCTTTCCACGCAGCATCCGTATAGAATCTGAATCGGATCTAAGATGGCTCATTCATGAAATGACCCACTCGCAGCAATATTCTGATGAAGGTGGAATGGTTTTATTTTTGCATAAATATGTTAAGGATATTATAGCAAAAGTAATTGCAGAACAACGATTGAATATACATGATATTTTACCGCTTGAAAAAGCTGCAGATAGCCATGCTGACGAGGTTACACTTTTGACAATAGGTAAAATAAAATTGCCGGTTTTTGATGCAAATTATTACCTGAGGACTCACACTGATGTTGCGAATGTTTACGGAAGGAATAATTTACCAGGTGCAATTATCCATTGGATGGAATATGGTATCTCAGAAGGGCGACGGAGTGCGGCTCATTTTGATGTCAAAGCATATTTGGCAAATTATCCAGATTTGCAAAAAGCATTCGGTAACAACTTTTTTAAAGCTTTAGACCATTTTCTGATTTATGGTAAAAACGAAGGCAGGAAAACTGAATAATATGTTTTAACCAGCATAAGCGCGCATTAAAATAAATACCGGTACTCCAAATCGATGCGAGCTACCAACAGGTTTTCCAGATCGGGCTTATTTTAAGTCCCTGTATAACGAATAATTTCAGTTTAATTTTCTGAATTGCGAATAAGGCTCGATAAGCAGAAAAGGAAGCAATTTGTCCAGAAATTGCTTCCTTCCTTAAAGAATAAATTTGTATAAAATATCAATGATTTTTCAGGTTTACAACCCTCTGGTGCTTTATTTTATTAGAATTATGGCCGTTGTCTTCTCCGGCTTGCTTGAAATTGAGAATTACGACACCTGAAGGTACATGTGTTTGTGTTAAAATGTTCTGTATGTTTTTGCTTCCGGAAGAGCCGATCATACGTCCAGAAAGGTCGAATGCGTTTACTTTGTATTTTGATAGTGTTTGATAATCTCCTCTATTGACATTTTGAAAATCAGGATCAGGTACATGTACTGGATCTTCATAGATGAAATCCATTGCAAGCCAGCGCTGTGCACACAACTGACCAATTTTGATGTACCCGGCAGCCCGGTAGTGTGTCCCATCGGTAGGAAATCCTCTGGTATCCAATGTATCAACGTTGTCCAGTTTCTGGCTTACAGCGATGTCTGCAGCCCGGACAATTCCATTATGGGTCCATTGATTTTGCACATCGATCATCGGAAGAATAACCGGAAGATCATCTACACCAACTTCAGACCGAATATCTTTAATAAGATTGGTGAGATTTTTTTCGTAGGCATTTGAGTAACCCATATCGTAAGCATCAAATTCACCCTGAAACCAGACAAAACCGGCCCATCGTGGGGTATATTGGCTTGTGTCGAATGCGCTGGAGAATGATTTCAGTGCCTTATCGATTGTACTCATCATGTTTTTATAAAGTGTCCCACCAATACCATTATTTGAGCTTGGCGGTAACCAATGTTCTGCTTTTGCCAGGTATGTTCCTCCAATTGAATGTTTAATAAAAGCGATCTTGGTCTCCGGCATTGAATCTGACAGGGTCCTTCCCATACCAAGTTCCGGACCAAGCCATGATGAGCTGGCTCCAAAGCCGGGGCCAAGTGTCAGCCACTTATTCTTTTTTCCGCTATCACCATCACCATCCATATATATTTTAACATTAACAACTTCTTTTCTCTGGTCTGCAGAAAGATCATTAACCGATCCGAAGTAACCCGCCATATTCGATTGACCCGAAAGCAGAAAGACTGGCACAGCTGTTTTTCCATAGGATATGAATGAATTACATAGGATTACAGTGATTGCCATAAGACTCCATGAAACATTCCGGTAATTTTTTAGAAATGTAATCATAATGGCTCCTTTTTATCTACCAGTTATTACCATTAAGGGACTTTACCACTATATTATGCTTGTTTTTAAAATACAGTATGTTTCAGACTTGTCCAAAATAAGATTTTGAGAAGTGTTATCCCCTGTAATGTATTTAATTGTTTTTATAAAAAATACACAATTCCACCAAAGGCTTACACATGAGTAAAAATAGTAGTTTTTCAGCCAATAATAGTATTCTTTTCACGACTTGAATTCGAGAATGTGGTTAAAAAAGGATGGCAGAATATTATTCAAAAGGTTTCTGCTGCTGACAACGGTTTGTCTCCATGCTATTCTGCCAGTTGGATAAGGATAGTTCTCTTTTTGAGATTACCGAAGGATTAGCCAGGTGTGAGAGTAAATTGAAACATTTGGGCACAAAAGCCCCAATACATTAGGCTACGCCTCACTGCATATCTCTGCGTTTTTATCCTCAGTGTCTGTATCAGCCTGAAACGTAGTAAAATTATTTTCTTTGATTATTGAACAATTCTCATAATCTGGTATCCAATTTTTTAAACCATAACACTTTTATTATTTTCCTGTTATCTAAAAAATACCACGGATGCCTCAAAAATGTAAGTATTTTTAATCTCTCAACGATTTTAAAAACCATTTTTTCTCTGAGTCCATTTTCATTTTTATCACTATAAATTTTACAGAAACTCCTTTATTCCAAACGCCCTCAGAATATAACCTCTCATGAAATGCAATTTTCCATTACCCGGTATTTTTCTCTTTTGACATTTTCATCATTCACTTCGTTTGTCTTTGCATCAACCACTGTTTCAAAATGTATCTTTTTCTTACCTCCCTTTTTACTATTACGTAAATTAACTATTTTAATTTTTTAATATCATTTGCAGTTCTAGCAATCATCGAACATATAGCTCACCGATTTCTAACAAATCTCATCTATCTTTTTACCTGTAGACAATTTATAAAGGAGATTTAGATGGCAAACATGCAGGTTGATGTAAATGATTTGAAAAGTAAACTTCAGGCAATGTCCATGGTAGTTGAACATGCCTTTGAACAATCAGTCAGCTCTCT
>CAYPMS010000128.1:0-10560 GCA_964411655.1 uncultured Fibrobacter sp. | reverse complement strand
ATGGAATGCCAGTGTCAATTCTTCTGGGATATGGTTTACAAAACCTGATCAATGTCGGTAGAGCAGGCCCCAAACTCAGGCCAGACCAGATCATACTGATTGGCACAAGAGATCTAGATTACGATGAGCGGAATCTGCTAAAATCAAGCGGAATTCGCATCTTTACCATGCGTGAAATCGATGAACGAGGCATCGCAGCGGTTACCCGGGATGCGATTAGTTTATTCTCTCATCTGCCGGCAATCCATGTCAGCCTTGATATGGATGCTCTGGATCCGATTGTGGTTCCTGGAGTCGGAACCCCTGCCCCAGGCGGCTTAAGCTACAGAGAAGCACATCTTCTGATGAGCATGGTGTACGATTCAGGTAAAGTTCGATCCATGGACATTGTAGAAATTAATCCTATTTTGGATAATAGGAATATTACAGCCGAAATAGCAGTCGAACTGGCTGCCTCGCTCTTAGGTGAAAAGATTCTGTAATTTACAATATCATCTATTCAAAAAAAAATGTGTTCTGCGTTTTAATTTCCGAATCAATGAGAATTAATATTAAACTGTTGTGGTATCAGTTAAATAAGGTATTGGCCCCCGGCCTCAGGTGAAAAGAGCCTCTTATTTTTACAATTCATTTATTTACAAAGGTAACGTTTCAGAAAAAACGCAATGACTGCATCCTGATAATCCCTGTTGCCTTTCCTCCTGAAACCATGGCCTTCATTGCCATACATCAGAAACCACACCTCACCTTTGTTTTTCCTTACAGCATCTGCAATCTGGCGGGATTCTGAAGCAGGTACCCGGGCATCATTGGCTCCCTGAATAATCAGCAGTGGACAAAGGATCTTTGATGCATTGGTAACCGGTGAAATGTCCAGAAGAAACTTTCGCATGGCCGGATCACGTTCATCCCCATATTCCACTCTCCGGAGATCACGTCGGTACAATGCAGTGTTTTCCAGAAAAGTCACATAGTTACTAATTCCGAAAAGATCGATTCCGGCCCTGAGCTGTTTATTGTAATGGATCATGGAGGAAAGTGCCATATACCCTCCATATGATCCTCCCATTACTGCGATTCGGGTGGAATCCATATCAGGCTGTTTTTTGATCCACTCTATAAGTGCACCAATATCTTTGACAGAATTTTCCCGGTTCATCCCATTGTCTAACGAAAGATACTCTTTACCATACCCTGCAGAACCCCGTACGTTAGGAGCTAAAACTGCAATATTCAGATTATTGACATAAAACTGAATGGATGAAGAAAAATAGGGCCAGAACTGACTTTCGGGTCCCCCATGAATATTTATCAATACCGGGAATATCCCCTCCCCTTTTGGCTTATACAAGAAGCATGGAATCATTCGGAGCTTTCCGTTTACACTGTCGAAGGAAGGATATTCGATTACCTTTGGAACAGCTAAACCGGAGCAATCCAGCTCTCCTGTTTCGCTATGAGTCCATTGCTCAATCGTGAATGAGTCCAGATCTATGACAAAGGCATCTTCAGGCATATTCGGTTTGTAAACAGTGATTCCCAACTGTTTTCTGTATGGGTGAAACTGGATACCTCCGGCAACTGCGGATGGCAAAATTTCGATTTTTCTGATTTTAAAAGAGCGGGTATCCATCAGATAAAGTCTCGAAAATCCATGCTCGTTTGTGGTAAACGCAAGCAGTTCCCTGCTTTTTGACATGGCGATTTCCCTGACATTCCAGGGAATATCGGAAGTTAAAACAGTCTCTTTTCCGGTACTTAAATCATAGTACCTTAAGGTTTTAAAATCGGAATTTTCATCAGATGTAAGGAACAGTCCGTTTCCATCTGCACGAAATAAACCCGATTCCCGGGAGACTTCATCCAGAGAATCATGCAAAGGAGTCAGCTTTCTACTTGACATATCAAAGATGTGCAGATATGATTCTGTACTGGGAACATATCTGGATAAAAGCAGCTTGCTGTCATCAGGAGACCAGTCCAGTACAGACCAGTATCCATTTGCCGTAAAGATCAGTTCAGGTTTTTCGGGAGCATCTGTATTTGCCACATAGATGTCCCAGTCCCTGCCGTTTCTTCGGGTACTTGCAAAAGCAAAGAGATCACCTTTATTTGACCAGGAGAGACTACTATGCTGAGAAGTCCCATCGGTGAGCAATCTCACAGAGCGGTCATCGACATTCAGTTGATATATCTGAAAATTTTCATTTCCACCGCTATCCTGTAAAAAGAAAATCAGTCTTTTGGAAGTATCGGGGCAGGGATTGGCAAATATAACCGGTTCCTGTCTGAAAGTAAGCTGGTGACGGGCACCGCCAGGATAACTCACCATATGGATCTGATTTATATCTGCAAATCTGGTCAGAATGAGCATGGCACTGCCATCCGCCATCCATCCCTGAAAGGAGGCTGAACGGGTATTCTGATATTTTTTCAGTTGCTTAATCAAGGTATCAGGTACAGATGGGATTCCTTCACTTACGATACCAAACTGATTGTCATCAGAGAAACTGTCTTTGGAGTGTTTTCTGGTGCAATTGATACTGAATAAAAGCAGACATAGAAACATTATCAGACAAGAGTTATGCACTTTTGTTTTTCTCCGGAGAACTAATCAACCGACAGCAATTCAAACAGCCTTTTGTATTCATCTTCATGTGGAGCCAGCAGAGGACTTTTTGCCATTACGCACTTTTTCAGTTCGCTAACAGAAATGTATTTCACTTCTACCACTTCGCTTCCATCTAATTGTAAGGAATCAGTCAGGATATTTTCTTCAAAAAGCAACACATCGGTCAGTTCATTATCTATAAACAAATGATCAGGGCTTGAATAATGCTGAGTGACAGTAAAGAGATACTTCAGTTCGCCTGATTCTACAGTCAAACCCAGCTCTTCTTTTAGTTCCCGAATTGCGCCACTGTAACAGTCTTCTCCGCTGGAGAGATGGCCGGCGCAGGAGATATCCCACAATCCAGGATAGACTTCTTTCTGAAGAGAGCGTTTCTGAATTAGGAGTTCTTTATTGGAATTAAGAATCCATATATGGACGGTACGGTGCCACAAACCCTTTTTATGAACTTCATCTCTGGATAGGGAGTATCCAGCAGAGGTACCATCCGGATTAATTACATCAAATAATTCCATTATTCAGCTTTCCCTGTCATTTGATACCGGCATGCCCAGCCTGATAAAGAACTCCTGCAGCGTATTTATGCGATCAACTGTTTCAATCTTCAATTTTTCGAAAATTTTTTGAATTCGATATGTTTTAACTCTTAACTGATACTCTTTTTCCGATTCACCTTCTTTTCTTACCGGACGAACCAGATCTTTTGCAAAATGAAGCAGACCGATATGGCCGGCCGGTGCTTCAACTATTCCCCTGGAAAGCCCTTTAATCAAATCCATTGAGACCTGCCGTAAAGTGTCCAGTGTTTCATAGATTTGATTCCATTCCTGTGTGGAAAGGCGCTCTCTGCTTTTTTCCACTGTAGAATCCTGGTTTTTAATTGGAAACTGATTAATCCGGTTTAATGCGAGTGTCATTTCAGGAGCAAACTTTTCGCCACATTCATAACAGACATAACCCTCATCAGGAAGGAAAATGCTAAAATTTCTGGAAATAACATATTTGCTATTACAAATCACACAAGAAGCAGTCTGCTCATTAATGCTTTGAGATGGGCAAAACTTCAGTACCAGTTTCGCCTGAATAGTATTTCTTATCTGGTCAGCAATACCCATTGGGGGGCCGTTTTAATTAAGGAATTTATATCTCATCAATAATCAGTTTATCAACAAGATAATCTTCTATGGACTCAAAAGAATCACGAAATGCCCTGGTTCGCTCTCTGATCACCGTGTCAGGAAGCTCGTTTATATAGGAAGCCAGCCAGGAGTATGATTCGTCTTTCTGCCCAGACAGCTCTACAGCATCAAAAATAACGGCATCGACAGGCCTGTTCCGTTTAATGCTTCTGTCTTTCAAACGCTTTGATTTGCCAGAAAGTATATGCCCTTTGGCATTATATCTGAGGTTATGAATCGGATCTATCTGCTGCATTGCTGGTTTTCCTCCCTGAAACTCGGCAAATATGTAAGTCAGTTAAATGCTGCTCTATAATTATAATATAATACTTTTTATTTGCTTCTGTATTGTGAGCAGCTTATAGATAGAAAATTACATCAAAGAAAAGATTATTCCATATAGATTATAAGCGAAGGCGCTTCTTCTGTGCCTATATATGGCAACTTCAGCTCTGAAGCCCAGTATTCTTTATCATTTATAATTATGCGGTTATTATTTATCTCAGAAATAGAACTGATATCAGATTTACCACAGTACTGTTTTCCTTTTTTTAACAGCACAGAAATATCACTGTTTGGAGTTAATGATCTGAGAAACATTTCATTTACTTCCAATCCGCCCAGCACGAAAAAGGGTATCTCCGAAATGGTAAATCTTATTCTGGATTGTAATGTGAGTCGCTGCTGTCCCATAATATTATCATCAAAGCAGGTTGGTTTGCTGTTTAGCTTTGCTTTTTCATTAACACTATTTCCGGCATTTGCAACAAAGTGCCCGGAGGAGAGTATGTTATACCCTGAATCGGTTATCTCCAAAACCGAAAAATCCATAGGCGATATAAACCTGGCAGCCAATTCGGTCACATCAGTTGAAGAACGATCATTTTCTGCAAGCACACGCAAGGCAAAGTTCTTATCCGAAGCTACCGTTTCGGCAAAAGCGTTCAGTTGCCGGGATATTTTGTCGCATAACTGATCAAAATTACCTTGAACGATTTTTTCTGCAGTTCTTAGCTTCTGTAACTTATATTCCAGCTTTTGTTCACTGATGTTCTTTTGAAAAAAGTAAAAAGATGTTATACCTACAATCAGAGCAGTTAAGATAGGGAGGACTATTTTCATTCGCTATTCCGGTTCCTTTTTTTTAAGATACGCGATAAAAAATACTATTTAGATTTAATATTTTAAATAGTTTATTACAGGTCAGTTTGAGGCTTATTGGATATCTTTAATCGATGTCAGCAGATGCTGCTGATTGAAGCAGAGCATCTGAGCAGCATAAAACCAGCACTCCATTTTCTGTCCATCAATATCGACATTCTCACGCTTAGCAGGTTTACCCCAACTCATGAGGACCTGTTCTTTAGTCATTTCCAGTACTATCCGATGGTTATTTATGGTCTCCCACATCGACTCATCCCAGGTATAAATTTTTGAAGGATCCTTTTCCACAATATCTGATTCCCAGGGATGATCCTCCTGGATCATATCGTTCATCGTATTAGTCCAACTGCTTCTAACCGGGATTATCCCTTGCTGCCCCTGCGGTGTTTTGACAACCAGCCATATCGGATTTACCGGAAGTGGCGTAAAACCTGGAACGACATCCTCCACCAGAAGCGGGTCCTGAATTCTGACCTTTAAACTCCCCAAACTACTGTTTTCTTTATTAATTGTTGATATGGTCCCTTTTTTTGAGAATACAACCCGGTTCAACCATCGTTTTTTTGCCCAGATCAGATCGGCCTCAGGAACAATCTCCTTAATGGTGTGTTTGTGGGTCATGGCCGTAATGAGTTTTCCTGTCTCCTTATCTGAAAACGATACAAACCATTCCTCCCCATTCTCATACAACCCTGTAACCGTAAGCAGGTGCCCTTTAATTTTGTCACATGGTATCCTGTTTTCAGGCTTCAATTCAGCCAAATCTTCAGGTGTAAGCCCCAGCTCAGGATTGCTGAAATCATACAGCTCATAACCAGCCTGGCAGAAAATCGATTGTTTCTCAAGTACTATAAAATTGAGACCTTTCCAGTCCTTAACAGGAACTAAAGTAAGTGGTGCACAGGAAAAGTCAGGAGTCGGTGCAGTATCAGTAACGAAAGCTTCTTCGATTTTACTCTGAGCTGGAAGAGTAACGGTTATTTTCGATTTTGGTGCACAACAAAGAAACACAAAAATAATCAGAACACAACTAAATGGCAGATATTTATTCATTTTACAAAAACTCCGGAAAGGAACGGGTTATTCCTAGGATGAAAGAAGAAACCCATTAAAATGAAAACACTTTCACTAATTACCTTAAAATTTAATTATAAACATTTCCTTAAAAAAAAACACCTTAATTTAATCCTGCCTGCATTGTCTTTTTACCCGATCTATCGTGGATACAGAAACTCTGGTGGTCAATATTTTCACAACCACACTGTCAGATGATCCATTGTCTAAAAAGTTGTAATCACCAGCCAGGGTATCCCTTTTAAAAAACAGACGTGCCTTGTCATTGGAGTCTCTGTTTAATCTGGGGTTAAAAAACAGAGTATCTCTGAAAATCTTGTCAACATTCAAATCTTTGCAGATGTTTCTGCCGCTCTCAATCCCATACACAAAAATTTTATTTCTGGTGATGTTGAGATAAAGACTTTTAGCGGATATCCTTTTTCGAGAAACGGTTCCATTTCGATACTGTTCGACCCATACAGTTTTGCATCGATAATAACCGATCGGATCAGACGCACAGATAATTGAAAAAAAAACCAGAATACCACAAATAATTTTATACAAACCACAATCTCCGAGAATGGCTTCTTCAAAATTTATGGAGGAAACTGAGAAAAACATCGCAAATATATCACAAAAATAGTGATAACCTGAAAATAAATGCTGTATTCCAGAAGTGAAATGGCCACTGTATTATAGAGTGTGCTAAAACAGAGCATAAAAGGCGTGTTTTGCATCCGGCTTTCAACTGATAGATGAAATTATATTTTCAGTATTGTCCGGTTAATCAGCAGAAAAAGATTGCATAAAAAGTTATCATGCACCAATAAATTCAAATTCCAAATACCAAATTCTAAACAGATTCGAATATCCAATTGTCAAATGCCAAACTATGACTGAACATGAGTGTAGATATCATTACTGTTTCGAATTTTCCTGCTCTTGTTATTGTTTAAAATTTGGAGATTTGTAATTGTTTGGAATTTGTGATTTATTAATAGTGATCTTTTATTAAATTACCGGCATTTCTGATATGGCTTTTTTAAATACATAAGACCAGAAAACGTACTATTTTATCCTTGTTTACACCATTTACATGAAGATATAAGCAGAGAGAATATGGATCTTGATCAGGACGAGTTTATAAAGATTGGTTCCTTTATCGATGTTTTTCAAGCCAATATGGCTAAGGAGATTCTGCTGTCAAACGGTATCAGCTGTGTTGTAACCGGAGATGAATTCAGAATTTTTGATTTTCCATCAAAAGACAACACTCCTGTTCAACTTATCATAAACCGTAACGATAAAGATAACGCTCAAGAGCTGTTAATGCTGTACTTCAGCAAATGATATGTTGGATTTGCCGCAGATGTATATTTTACTGGTCATTGCGCCCTGGATTACAACTACTGAAGAGGTGGACAGATGATTAATTTATTGAGAAAAAGGCGAAGCATCAGAAGCTACAAACCTTTACCGATCGGAGAAGAAAAGGTTTCGATACTGAAAGAAGCCCTTTTACGCTCACCATCCTCACGCGGTATCAACCCCTGGGAATTCATTCTGATTGATGATAAGCAAACTCTTATTGAGCTTTCCAGATCAAAACAGCATGGTTCCGAATTCCTGAAAAATGCAAGTCTGGGAATAGTCGTTCTTGGAAACGAAAATCGCTCCGATGTATGGATTGAGGATTGTTCGATTGCTTCTATCATCGTTCAATTGGCTGCAGAAGATCTGGGGCTTGGTTCATGCTGGATCCAGATCAGAAAACGCAATCATAACGATGAGATTTCATCCGAACAATACATTCAGCAATTACTTCAGATTCCATCACATATGCGAGTCTTATCAATCATCGGAATTGGCTATCCGGATGAGGAAAAGAAGCCAATATCAGAGCAAAAGCTCCAGTTCCATAAAATTCATCATAATAATTATAAAAAACAGCCTGAATGAAATTATATATTTATAAAACGACAAATAATTTTTTTGTCATTGTAAAGGAGGCTCAGAAATGGTGGTGACAAGTGTACTGGTTCATGTAAAAGCAGAGCATGTAGATGATTTTATCAGAGAAACAATCAGGAACTATGAAAATTCCATAAAAGAAAATGGTAACATGCGTTTTGATATTCTCCAGAGTACAGATGACCCCACCAGATTTATGCTGTATGAAGCCTATGATTCAGCAGAATCAGCAGCAGCACACAAAAAAACAGCTCACTACCTTTTCTGGCGTGATGCGGTTGCAGACTGGATGGCGGAACCACGTCATGGAATAGCTTACAAATCGATCAAACCCTGATATCAAAATAATTATAAAACAATGGATAATCTGGACTTTCAATTCTACAGAACACCCAGGATCTTTTTTGGTCCTGGCCAGAAAGAACGCTTAAGTTCACTGGTAATTCCTCATGGCTCACCGGTACTGCTTATTCACAGCCCTCATTCTCTTCCGGAAAATTTCCGACAAGAACTATCAGAAAAACTGCAAAAAGCAGGTATCGAGCTTTTTATATGCCTCAGCAAAGGAGAACCTTCACCTGATTATATTGACTCTGTTGTAAACCAATACCGTGATACAAAAATCAAATCCGTTATCGCGATTGGTGGTGGAAGCGTATTAGATGCAGGAAAAGCGATCTCTGCAATGCTTCCTTTAAATGAGAGCGTAAGAAATTTCCTGGAGGTGATTGGTAATAAAAAACATTCAGGAAATAAAGTTCCTTTCTTTGCACTTCCAACCACTTCCGGAACAGGTTCGGAAGCAAGTGCAAATGCAGTATTAAGCTTACCGGGAAAGAATGGGTTTAAACGTTCAATCAGACATGAGAATTTTGTTCCTGATTATGCAATTGTAGATCCACAATTGATGTTAAATTGTCCTGATAATGTAACTGCCAGTTGTAGCATGGATGCCCTCACCCAGCTCCTTGAATCATACGTCTCTCCAAAAGCATCAGTATTGACCGATTCCCTGATCGAGAAAGCATTACCACTGATTGGAAAGAACCTGCTTAGGGTATCAAGCACCTCAAGAAGTGATATCAATGCAAGAACTGCTATGGCTTATGCTGCATTAATATCCGGAATAACTTTAGCCAATGCAGGTTTAGGAGTAGTTCATGGAATTGCATCGGCAATCGGTGGGTTATTCCCTGTTCCACATGGAGTGATCTGCGGGACACTTCTGTCTGAAGCTACAAGCATGAATATCAGAAAATTAAATGAATTAGATCCATCTTCTATTGCATTAAAAAAATACAGCCGTGCTGGTTTTCTATTAAGCAGAAAAAAAGAGAATGCCGGTGATGGGTCTGAACTTCTCATTGAACTGTTGGATACTTATACCAGGCAGTTGGCTATTCCAAAACTGTCCCATTATGGAATCGGCAAAGATGATTTAGAGAAAATCCTCAGAGACAGTGACAACAAAAACAATCCGGTAGTTTTAACCTCAGAAGAAATGGGCAGAATTATCACAGAAAGAATATGAATTTTCAGTTTAAAACCATCAATCTAATAATTTAGTAATTATGGTTTTAATACTTAGTATATCATTGAATTCACTCCAATTATGGCATTATCAGTTACCGCGCACCTTTACATTTCACAACAGTGTTTTTTCGCTCCTATCAACTCCCGATAAAAAAAACAGTACCAACCTGACATTTATCGGGTATAATTAAAGTAAGGCTATAACCAGGAGGTTCAAATGGCATATCTGATACTGAACAGAAATGACACCTGTGATGAGCCGGAAAATGAAATTCTCTACGAATTCGATTCTGAAAACGCGGCTGTGCTTAGAGAAATTATGGCACTATTGCCAAGAAGGAAATCCGGAGGTGAAAAGGTCAAGAAACAACTTATTGAGCTCTGCCAAAAGAGCATGGAGCATAAAGAGAGCTATCCGTTATAAGGAAATCTTCAGACTGTTTCCTGTCATTAAGCATAAGTCTGGGTTTCAGGAACAATATACCTGCCTTATTTAAGCTAAAAAAGCAATTATCATTAAGAATTTAGTAAGAACGGAGCTATAGAGAGACCGATTAAAACACTCTTTCTGAAACAGCAGCTTCTGTCATAGTTAACAAAATATTACGCCCGCCAAACCTGTAATATCTTAGTCTACTAAGGAATCTGCTTTTTAAAAAGAATGAAGAATTCTGCCGTCTCACAGGATTACCAGTTCCGCATGAAGAGCTCCGGCCTGCTTTATAGCCTGTAATATCGAGATTACATCCCTGGGAGTCACCCCCAGAGAGTTTAAAGTATTTGCAAGATCCGAAACAGTCGCGGTGCCATCCAATACAACCATCTCCGCATCCTTCTCCTCCACCACTACTTCAGGATTGGGTATTATCTCGGTCTGCCCAAGAGTAAACGGCTGAGGCTGAACAGCCTGGGATCGATTAACTATTTCCACTTTTACTCCACCGTGAGAAACAGCGACCTGTGAAATTCTAACCTCTCCCCCGGCAACTATGGTCCCGGTCCGTTCGTTTATCACCACCTTAGCCT
>CAYPMS010000127.1:0-10615 GCA_964411655.1 uncultured Fibrobacter sp. | reverse complement strand
CAATACGTAATCAGGTGATTTCATATTGTCGGTATTTTAATGAGCAGACCCCGATCCGAAAGAATCGAGGCTTATAATATAATAAGAAAGAGAGGGGAAAGCAAGGGCTGAAAATAAATACAAGATCAGAAACAAAACTCGGCAGCCACTTAAGTAGTTACACTGATTATCCGGGAATTATTCTCTCTTTTGTAATGAAAAATACTGATTTTGAATATTGTAGAATAATAAAGGCTAACATATCCCAAACAATGGCATAGATCGCGATAAGGCACCTGATCTTCAAAAAAATAAGCCTAATAGATATTTCATTAATCCGAAGAGCACTGGCCTCATAGCCGCTTGTGATTAAAAAATCAAACAAATCGTGCGTCATGCAGCAATGCATCTTGGCAGAGTGCATGGTAGTGTAATAAATCTTCTGGCTCTCCCTGACTGTAGTTCTGGAATAAGGACTTGTGGAAGCCATGCCGAAGCTGTAGCTTGAGGAAGTATTTTACAAAATTGAAAAAAAACACTTTCCACACCTGCTGCTAACAACAGGAGGGAAAAAACTCAAGCACTGGCTGTCATCGATATTAGAACTACCGCAATTCGAATGACCATCGCACAAACCGACAAATTAAAGACCCGCAAGCAAAAAAACAATGCATCCGAAATTCTTAATAGCTGCTTTGCTGATAATATCAATTCGTGGAAATTGTCTTACGATAACACATTCATACGACAGAAAACCTCTGGCCGGGGAAAATCGTTTATTGAACAAAAGAGATGATTCATAAGAAAAGACTGGTTTTTATATCTTTTCTACCTTTCTATACCTTCTCTGGCCTGAATTCCCTTACTGTAGTAATGCTTTATCTCTTTCATTTCTGTGACCAGATCGGCAGCATCGATCAATTCCTCAGGGGCATAACGTCCGGTTATGACTATTTCACACTCAGGCTTTTTTGATGCAATTACCTCCAGAAGTTCATCTACCTTAAAAAGTCCAAAATGCATAGCAATATTGGCTTCATCAAGAACAACAAGATCGTATTGTCCTTTAAGCAGCTCTGATTGAACTGCCTGAAGACCCTTTCTGGCAATTGCTATATCTTCACTCTGAGGCTTATTTTTTATAAAGCAATCATTTCCATACTGAAGAATCGAAATACAATCGGAAAAACGTTCAAGTGCAGTTATTTCGCTGTATTTCATTCCTTTCACAAATTGCACAAAAAGGATTTTTAAACCTGCACCTGCAGCCCTTATTGCTAAACCTATTGCAGCAGTCGTCTTCCCTTTACCGTTACCAGTGTATACCTGAATAAATCCTTTTCTCGCCATTTCCTCTCCTTCATGTCATTCATAAAAATCACACTTTTTCTTCGTCCACATCAAACTATCTCAAGAAAACTATAGCCGTGCATACGTATCGTGTTTCGAATCCTAAAATCGACAGGATATTTAAACAGTGGTCCATCATAGACAAACGAATGGAATTCATGATTGGCCTGTAATCAAAGTTGCGCCCCAGAAATTCCTCAGACATTTTTCTGGTATTTACCACTACGATTACCGTTTTAAATGATGCATCGATGAACTTTTAAATCTTTTCTATCCCCTTTCCATAAGGGAAGATGAGACTGAAAACCGGATTCATTGCAAATTCTTTCAACCCATTGCCGGTGTGAATCCAAATCGATATTCCCAAATACTACATGGGATAATCCGTGTTGCCTGAACGATGACAACCTGTTTCTGAATTCCGCTTCATAGTTTTCCCAGTTTGCATTTCCGGTATATAGCCTCAGAATCATATCAGAGATTGTCTCTTAAGCAGATCAGGAGTAGGTCCGTAAGATCTTGATGTTCCCCCATCTCACCTGACATTGTTAAAAGGCACTTGCAAACATGCCCAGCACTTAACATTCTGAATAACTCAAGACAGGAATCTTTTTTACCACTCCAGGAACAGAAAAACTGAAAAGCATTGGAATTATCGATTTTTGGTTCCATTACTTTCTTTCCATTTCCTTGGTAGTATTTTAAATCATCAATCGATTTTTTCTTCTGAACAGAACAATAAGGAAGAAAGGTCCACCAAAGATAGCAGTAATAATCCCTACCGAAATTTCTGCCGGTGGAACAATTATTCTGGCAATAGTATCAGATATAGTTAAGAATGATGCACCAATTAAAAACGAACAGAGTGCCAACATCCGATGCCGTACTCCAGGAATAATAATTCTGCAAGCATGTGGAGCGATAATGCCTACAAAACCTATGGGCCCACAGATTGCAACCATAAATCCTACAGCAAGTGTAGTGGCACTGATTAGAATAATTCTGCTCAACCGTATGTCTACTCCCCTAGTATATGCAATATCATCACCGGTCATAAGCTGATCTAACTGCGGAAGTGAAATTGTCACGACCATAAAAAAGGGCAGTAGAGGAATCAGCATTATAATAAGTAGCTGGAAGGTAATCCCATCGACTCCTCCCATAGTCCATCTCATAATCTGGAACGCGTGTTGTAAAGGGCTGACCTGATGAATAAACATGATCAAACCTGAACATACAGTAGACACCATAACGCCTGCTAAAACCAGAGTGTTGGAGTTACTCTCCCTTGATAAAATAAATCCGTAAAGCAGGACCATGCTGAGTATTGCCCCTCCTATCGCTCCCATGGAGATGATCGAAATACCCATGATTGAACTTCCTGCACCTGCAGCTATGCATAAAGCAGCACCAAGAGAAGCACCTCCTGATACACCCAGAGTGTACGGACTGGCCAATGGATTGCGAAACAAAGCCTGAAAAATCATTCCTGCTATTGCCAGTCCTCCTCCAGTAAAGAACGCGGCTAAAGTTCTTGGTATACGAATCTGAAAAAAGATAAACCGTATTTCCTCTTTAGAAACAATCTCCTGCAGGGAAAAAGATTCTATGCCGATAAAGGGGCATACCAGCAGTGCTGAAAGCGATACAAGCGATATAATTGTCAATTTCAGTGGAATCATTTTACCTGTATGCATTCTGTTCCCCAAGCGCCAAATACGATGTTAGCATTTTCATTTGACAAATACTTCTGAAACGGGATTTCGAACAGTTCACAAAGTATTGATGGACATTTGCTTTTGAAATCATCTGATGGACCGCAAAATGCGACATGACCATCCTTTAATCCGCAAATATGGGTGCAGTAAGAAAGAGCCATATTTATATCATGAGTAACCATCATGACCGTAAGATCCTGATGATCATGTACCCGCGACAAAGCATGAAAAAAAAGCTGTTCATGCGCTGGATCAAGATAGGTTGTAGGTTCATCCAGAAGTAACACCGGAGTCTTTTGAGCTACTGCTCCAGCAAGGAGTACTCTCTGAAGTTCTCCCCCGCTCAATGTACTCATTATGCGATCCGATAAATGTTCAATATCGCACAGAGCCAGAACCTCTTTGACAATAGAATGATCCTTCTGGGATGCAACTGCAAACAGATCCATTGCAGAGTATCTTCCAAGCATAATGTAATCGTAAACTGTATATGGAATTACCCCATCTGTTTTTTGTGGTACATAGGCTATCTGTCTAGCTCGTGACCGGGCATTATAACTAAATATATCTTTCCCATTGATAAGGATCGTTCCTGATTGCGGTTTTATTATTGAAGCCACAGCTTTAATGAGAGTAGATTTACCAGTACCGTTTCTGCCTATAACAGCCCATCGCTCATTTTTCCCGACGGAAAGGGAGACACTCTTTAGAACAACATTGCTTTTGTAGCCTGCATATATATTCTGAATCGAAATTATGTCTTTGGAAATATTCATGACAGTTTTTTTCCGCAACCCTGAATTATCTTACTCAAATCCTGATATAACAACAATATTCCAGGTCCAGGAACAGTGCAATATTCTGCAGCAATACAGAATACATTCCCGTTTCTGACTGCCGGTATCATTTTCAAAGAATTCCAGTCTGCAACCATGGTACTGCAAGACCAGACACTCATCGAAGATGCAAGGTCAATGATAATGTCAGGTGCGAGTGCGATTATTCCCTCTCTGGAAATCCTGGGATAATGGGGCAAGGAATCCTGATATGCATTTATACCTCCAGATGCTTCAATAATTTCGTTATAAATAGTCGCTCTACTCACAACAAATGCACTTTGAACCTTTCCTCCACCAAAACCATCTCTTCCAACGCATAGAAGGACCTTGGGAGCTCTTGACAAATCAGGCTTGATTTGCAGACAGTTTCTGAATACTTCGACTAAACTGTCTGCCGCTCTTTTAGCACCGCAGAAATAACCGATCTGTACAAATGAACTGCAGATACCACTGCCTGTCTTATTATCAATCGATATCACTTGAATTCCAAATTGGGTAAAAAAATCTTTCTGTTTCTGATGCTCCTTCTGCAGAATAACCACATCCGGTTTCAGACTTATCACCTTCTCCATATTGATATCAGAATAACCCCCAATTTCCTGAATATCCATTTGCGAAGGATATTTGCAGTAACTGGTGGCTCCCACAATTTTATCACCCAGCCCGAGTGCAAAGAGTGTTTCGGTAATGCTGGGTGCACAGGAGACGATTCTGTATACAGTCTTAACCGGCTGTGCTGTTTCTTTGTCTTTACAACTCAATAATACTATTGTAAAAAACACAAAAAAAACGATAGCAATTCGATTAAAGGAACTGCTCAGATAATACAAAGTTTATTCTCCAAGATTTAATAAAGCAATTCTGTTGGGAGGAAGCCCCACATCGTGAGGGCCGCTGATTTTTGTGTCAGTTTGCGTATCCAGCACTATTATTCCAGGCTCCTTTTCATTACGGCTGGCAATGTAAAGCTTGCCATCATCTAACAGAAAATCCGATGGCACACCACCGGCATCTATTCTTGAAATAACACTTCCTGTGGTGGGATTAAAGGAAATCAGAAAATTATAATAATTTTCATCGGTTGCTATTGCATAGCCTTTTGACGCGCTCAGTATCAGCACATCATATACATTGCCATTTAAAGCGTTTTCTTCTATGACCACTCCGGAACAAATTCCGGTACTAAGATCGATCGCTACGATTCCTCCATCACCGATTGTTTTATAAGTACCTGTACAGGCTACAAATAATTTACCATTATAAATATACATTCCCTGTGGCTGTTTTCTGCTCAAAGTTATTGCTTTCTCAACAGAATCGGTTTTAGAATTTACTACTGCGATATATCCCGAATCTATTTCTGTAAATCCATCATTAAATCTGTGAAGGCCTATATATACTTTATCCTGAAAAAATACTGCTCTGTCCATATTTGGAACACTAGCTCCTGGGGCGGCCAAATGTCCCAGAGAAATTACCTTACCGGTCGGTTCACCGGTTGAAGGATTATAGCAGACAAGGTTCTGGCCTCCGTATGCTGTTATGTAGGCTTTATTGGAACTGACAAACACCATGTCACGAATATTACCGCTGTTCGGAATATTTTTATGATTGTAAACAGTTCCTGAAAAGATATCACTTCCCCTTATCGTTATGATGTTATCTTTTCCATACCTTTCAATCAGATAAACAGTCGTGTCAAATATCTTTATTCCGTTATCGGAAAAGATTGACAATAAATTTTTACGGGTTGTATTGTTTTCGATTGAGTACAACCCGACATTGCCAGTCTGATAATCAACAGAGACAGTTACAGCAACAATCATTTTTTTTGACTTTACAAAATTATTCGTTTCAGGATTGCTGCCAAAATCACATCCATTAAAAAAGAACAAGGGAAGAAAACAGACTATTACAGTCAGATTTATTGTTCTCATAACACCTCTTATCTAAGGTTAAATTACAGTTACAACTGATTTCATACAAGCAGGGCGCCTTTGACTTATATGAAAGATTATCTTACACTTTTAATTGCAATGAAACTACATGCATTCTTCCTGGCTTAGGAGTCCCGTGATAAATTTGTGTATGCAGTACGGACTTTCCTTCGCCTTCCGATTGATATAATTTAGTTTTCAAATAATTATCCAGACGATAAGAAATCCTTATTGGGCCTAATGAACGCAGCGTTATCGCCAGACCCAGTTCTGGTACTGGTCTAAAGAAGTCGGCACTGACATTGTCTGCACCGGTATAATAACCTCCGGAAAGAACAAACTGGTGGCGTAAATTTAATTTGCCTATATTCAGATCTATTGTACAGTTATCCTGAATGCGTGGCAGGAATGGTTCGTTTTTACCGTTCCAGGCTGGAAATACATCCGAATAGATCTTATTTCTCATTATTGTCAGTATATTAGTCACAGACAGCCAGGGCACCAGTGACAGATAACATTCCGACTCCAGCCCACACCCATAGACATCGCTGTAATTATCGGGGACAAAAATGCCTTGCGATCTGCTGATAAAAACAATTTTATCATATACATGATTAACATAACCGCAAAAGGACAATTTCAGTTTTGTGGTATTAAGCATTACCCCTGCATCATATTCAATGCGTTTTTCCGGAAGAAGTTCTTCATTGCCCCTTGTGATTTCGGTACTGGCAAACTTTTCTGAAAAACCAGGACTTCGAAATCTATAATTACCTGAAGTAAATATAGAGAGTTGCGGGGAAATATTGTAATTGAGGAAAACTTCTACGCTGGGGAAGATGTCAAATGTTTTTGCCGGTTTGGGATGATTCAGAAAAGAATAGGTCACTCCATTACTTGAATCTGCCTCGAATCGAAGCATTCCCTTAACATTACCTCTGAACTTTTGAGAAAAGTCCCAGGCAGTTTCCATCCCTGTGCGGGCGGTTATTCTTCTTGAGTAAGGAATTGCCCTCTCGTTATTCCAAAGATCGCTTTCATAATATGAATTATACTCCGTTGCTGCAAATACCTTCAAGTTCCAGTATTCTTTAAAGGTATGCATCAGCATGGCAGATAATTCTCCATAAGGAAACGATGATTCCCGTTTTCTGGCACTACCTATAGAAAAGGGTGCCTTACGCTGCAGAAGCTGCTTCTGGGTCCTTGCTGAAATACCCAGGATCAAATCTGTATTCTGCCCGGCTGTAAATTTACACTTAAGCTGACCGTCAACACTGTTTTTCCTTGAGAAGCCATCATTACTATCTGGAGTCGCAATCCAGAAGATACCATTCTCTGAATGGTTGAAAGAAAGATGAGAAGTGATTTTTACACGGTTTCCAGGCAATTTTGCAGAAAACCCATATTGTCCGAAAGCTGCGGTAAAGTACTGATTGTCTATACGCTTTTCAATTTCATCACCTGATCTGTAGGCTGTAGGATCCCAATCATACGGGAAATCGTTATCACTGTGTGAGTAATCAAAAGAAAACCAATGGTCCACATCTTTTATTCTTCTGCTGATCAGAGATCCGGCTTTTCTGTATCCAAAACTTCCCATTTCTCCTGAGGCACTGGTAATGGAGGAACTCTCTTTTGGTTTGCTCCACAATTCAATGATTGCGCCTGCGTTGGACCCGATCAGATCAAGAGGGGCTGTTGATTTATGAATTGTGATTTCCTGAAGAGATCCCAGAGGTATTTTTCCGATATCAACAGCACCACCACTGGCAGAGTTAAGCGGGATACCATCCAGAAAGATCTGAACCTGATTTGAAGAACTGCCCCTGATCTGTACAGATGAATAGGCACCCAGTCCACCAGTCCTCTGTACAGTAATACCGGACACAGTTCCCAGTAAATCTGCCAAATCCTGAAATTTCCCGGAGAATTCTTCTGCCAGAAGAGTTTTTGTAGAAGCAGCTCTTGCACGGTAGTCGTTTACAACTATTTCATTCAGTTCGGAAATTCCGGAAGTATCAGTTGAATCTTTGGACTCATTACCGTGTAAACTGACAATAGCAGATAGAGTCAGCGCTGTGGTGATAAACGGATGTAAATGCAAGAAAACTTCCTCCTCAATAACCCCTCCTAGAGGGTTAAAGAAGTCATAAAAGTCACAATCAGGCAGGTCTCCTGGCTTACCCGAACTGCCGGCCTTCCCATCCCGAACCATTATAGTTTACGGAAACAGTGACCTGGATTGACAGTTCCTGATTTTTTATGCATTCATCCGAACAGCTAAAAAACCAGTATTGGGATTACAGTGGCAGGACCGCTCCGGATTTATCACCGGATTCCCTGGCACCTGTTGAATATGCTGAATTTTCCGGTTAACAAAATAAGACCTGCAATCAGGTGCTGTCAAACAAATTGTTGAATTCACTCTGAGCAGCTTTGAGAATTTAGGAGATGCTGATAATATTGCTTGCTGAAGAACCAGTTGGACATTTGTCAGCCTGCACTTAATTTTTCATTATCTTCGTTGTTTTCCAATTGAGACAAATTCACAATGCGGGTATCTTCATATAATTTCAGATTTATTTTATTTTTATTACTCGGAAAAGGAGTTTTTTGAATGGTATTTGCGTCTTTAGTTTCACTTTCAGCGAAAGTCTTGTTTTCCACCAGGTATTTTATTTTTGCACGAAGCGCGTAATTTTCACTGGTAACGATATCATACTCCCTTTGCAATTCACGAAGCTTTTTTCTAAGCTCTTCAACTTCGGAGTTATGGGAGATGTTTCCAAGATTGACCTGGTCCATTAATTTCTTCTGATTGGCTATGGATTCGTTAACCGATAAAATAGCTTTTTCCAGCTCCTCCAGGCGTTTTTCAGAAGTTATTGGAAACTGCTGAACCGGATTATGCATACCGGTATTAAAACGGGCTACTTCCCTGGACAAATCTTTATAAGGGTCATTCTGGTCCTTGGTGACATTATAGATCAGTAAAAAGATAAAAAATGAAAAAGCGACTATCGGTATTATCCATAACAGTTCAATAGACATACTATTTAACCCCTTAATAAATGCCCTCTAAACAACTGAATACTTTCAAGCCTCAGAAGAGTAAACTATTTTAATTCCTGATCGGGTAAATGAACTATCCGTATTAAATTTATTATACATTACTGAAGGAAGTTTTTTCTTCTCTCAGGTATTTTAAATATACCTCCAATACAATTCCTTCAGCAATTTCATTGATCTGAAACGATCAATTTCACCAGAAAAGGAGCAAAATAATGGCTGAATTACCCATCATGTCTGTTTCCGGCATCCGAGGAATTTTCGGAAAAACTATAGATTCCTTGTTTGTCTCGCATATCGCCTATATTCAGACAAAATTGGCTGGAGGTGGAAATGTGGTAGTTGGCCGGGACACCAGGGCTAGCGGAAAAGAAATGGCTGAAGCCATTTTCAAAGGAATACGTGCTGCAGGTGGAATACCCCTGGATCTGGGTATCGCCCCTACTCCTACCACCTGCGTTTGTGTCGCTGCACTAAATGCATCCTCTGGCATAATTATTACTGCCAGCCATAACCCCGGACAATATAATGGGTATAAAATGGTTCACCCAAGCGGGCGGCTTTACAGGGCTGATGAGTGCCAAACTGTTTACGATACCTTTTACCGTGGTGAATATCTTTCAGCGAATGACTATGATAAGTTTCCAGCAACTGCAGAAAAAAGTATCGATGGAGCTTTTATACATATAGAGAAGATTCTAAAAAAAATTGATGTAAACCTTATCCGGTCAGCCTCCCTGAAAATCGCTATCGATTCTATTAACGGTGCTGCGGGTGCAGTTTTCCCCCAACTACTGGAAAAATTATCGGTTAAATGGGTGGGAGTTAATAATAAACTGGACGGTGATTTTGTGCACAATCCTGAACCCCGCCCTGAACATCTTCAGGGTCTCTCAGACCTGTTAAAGAAAACCCCTGACCTTTGGGGTGGATTTGTCTTCGATCCCGATGCAGACCGCCTTGCTACAATGGGAGAAAATGGGCAGGAAATTTCTGAAGAGTTCACCCTTGCTTTAGCTCTGGATAATCTTCTGAACAGAAAAAAATCTCCAGTGACCACCAATCTTTCCACATCGATGCTTGTCGATGATGTTGCCAGAAAGTATGGAGTAAATGTCATCCGGTCAAAAATCGGAGAGGCAAATGTGGTGGAAGAGATGGAAAAACATGATTGTTTATATGGCGGAGAGGGCAATGGAGGAGTTATTTTTCCAGAAATTTCTTCTGCTCGCGATGGTCTTTGTGCAATGGCTTTGATTCTGGAATTAATGGCATCAAGGAGAAAAAAACTTTCAGAGCTGGTTTCAGAATGGCCTCAATACTCAATCGTTAAAGAAAAACTCTCCTGTGAAGGCAGAGACCCCAGTGTGGTGTTAAAAAAAGTAGATGAATTGTTCCCTTCGGAGCAGAAAAACCGGTTGGATGGCCTTAAAATTATCAGAGATTATGGTTGGGTGCATCTCAGAGCCTCCAATACTGAACCGATTATCCGCTGTTATGCCGAAGCTCGCAGCTTTCAACAGGCAAAAGAACTTGCTGAAATGGTATTAAATGCTGCACGGGGTATCAGTTAATTATTAGATTATGTTGTGTACAGTTGTTGATTAATATATCTTTGCACAACTGCATAGCTCACCTGGTGGCGAAAGGATTCTATAATGGAAAAAACTCTATGGTGTTGGATTATTCTGCTCACCTTCTCGATTATCCATGCGGATAT
>CAYPMS010000126.1:0-10735 GCA_964411655.1 uncultured Fibrobacter sp. | reverse complement strand
GGTATTAACTCATTTTTCAGAATCTGACGCATCCAGATTTCAATTGCCGCATATCGGCATAGAAAAGGGGATTTATCCATGCCCCGATCGTTTTGGCTCCAGAGCTTCTCCACCTGTTTCTTTTCAATATAATCCGGATAGATTGCCTCAGGTGAAAATAGCAGGTTTGTAAAGAAACTTCTTGCTGGTTCAGAACGGATCCACGACGCATAATCGCAATAATCGTGTCTGCTATCCCTCAATAAGCCAAACAATTCTGATTTCGAAGCCAATCGGTTAAGAATACGTGAAAGTAAAATACGCGTCCTTATAACCAGTTCCGGAGCGCTGAATGGTATACCGGTTTTCTGCCATAAAATTGCTTTATAATAATCAGGGAATGTCTGCAGAAGAGCGTTCCTGTAAAAATGGTAATTCTTTCGTATTGCGACCGGAAGCGACAATGTAAAAGTTAAAAGATCGTTGTCATAAAAGGGGAAACGGTTATGAATCCATAACTCATCAAGCATAGTTCCAACACGGATAAAACGCCGTCCACGGTAACCATTGGGATCATTGGTAGTAGAAAATTGATGTTTTGCCGAAGACAACAGCAATCCACCATGAATACCTCCTCCAAAACCGTTGAGATTGATGTTAAATATTTCCGCGATTGACTGAATGAATTCAATTCCATGCATATCATAAATGCTCAATTGACCATCGGTTATCCACACCCCCAATAACCGGGGTTGCAGCCAATTTTCCCTGTTTATTTCAAAAACATGATGTCGGGCTTTTTTTATAGCTGACGCTTTTTGGGCTATATCGATATCAAGACAGTTCTTTTTACCAAAAGTAACAGCCTGCACTTGTCCGTACTCATCCGGAAATGCAGCAAGAATGGCCCGCGAGTCAAGCCCGCCACTCAAAGTAACACCAGCACGTTCACCTTGCTTTACTCGTTTCCGGACTGCATTAGTAAAAAGTCTCCCCCACTCCTGCCCCGCTTCCCTGATATCAATTTTTCCCGATACCGGTCTTATTTGGTCCCATGACCAATATGTACTTCGTTCGATTGAGCCATTTGAGAGACAAAACTTTATCAGACTAGCCGGTTGGATCAGTTTTACTGAACCAAACCAGGTATCATCTTCGATAAAGTAACCATAATGTATAAATTTTTCTAAAGCATTTTCATCGATCTCTTTTGAAACCCATGGAATAGCAGTCAGCGCTTTAATTTCCGATGCCCACCCGATAGATTTTGTATCGGAAGAAACATACAAGTGATTCATCCCGTAACGATCACACAATAAGAGAAGAGTATTTTGCGGGCGGTCATAAATGACAGCAGAGAAGACACCATCAATCATGGTTAAAGATGATTTGAAGTCTTGAGAGAGGTAAAGCTCATGAAGCAATTCATGTTCGATTGTGGATTTTATATTTAATTTTTTACAAATCTCAGGCTGATTATAAAATTCACCGTCAATCCATATCGAAATACCATCCTTGGTAAACGGCTCCGGCACCTTTTTCATGAAATCCGGCATGCAGTGCCCGGCAGAAACAAATCGATCTCCGTATATCTGTTCAGTTTTTAAATTCGGATGATAATGTAAAAGGTTCTGCATCCTGACAGTGATATCGTTGGGATTCAAAGTACCTTTTCCACATTGTGCAAATCCAAATATACCAGGCATTTTATTTTTCCTGACTAATTCAAATTGTTAATAAAAGCACATAATACCCAGCACTTGATGTATGCTGATGATAAATACCGGCAGATTTACAGTCTGTTATTAACTTAACCTGTCCAATCCACCAGGTTTTATTAATAAACCATAACGAATAATTAAAAATTGACCCCCAAAGGAGATAAAATGAAGATAGGTTAGGACAGAAAAGATTGCAAGACAAACGAAAGAAGACAATCAATACCCCTTTCCACCACTGGAATCGTCCCATTATCCTGTTTCTTTACTTCGATTATTCGATATTCATTATTCTTTTCAGATATCCTACTAACCAACCCCTAAAATCATTAGCCCGGTCTCCTACCGATGCCCCTGATCCCACAACGGTATCTTCTGTCGTTTTCGAGTAAAATATCGAGGAACCATCCGGAACAATACTGTCTATTTCATAATACATATATCAAGGCTGATTCCTGAAAAAACAGTTTCCAGGATTTCAGAATACCGACTTTACCTGAAAAACGCCTGTCACCTGAAAGGGCGTATTATCTTTGCCTCAGACAACGCCGGGTGCCGGCAATGGCAAGAGTTGCGAAGGAAATGTGGGTAATGGCGGGATATCGGATTTGATGATCTGAAGGTGATATTCGAGACGATAAGATTATGGGATAAGGATTTCTCCTTGAGGATTCGTCGAAATGACAGGAACGTGGACTCGTTAAAATGACAATGATTGGACTTGGAGGAAGGGGCAACGGAAACACTTGAGTAAAAAGAGCGTTCTTTTGTATATTTTCCTAACTGAACCAGATTTTAAATATCTTCAATAAAAGAGGTAAACATGCCTGATTCTTTCGCTAAAACCATTTTTCCAAAACAATATGCCAAAATTGAAAAAGCCAGACAATCAGTTATGAACCGTCCTCTGCGTATGAAAGAGATCAATACCCTGATGTCCTTAAGGTTCAATGGTGTGCCAGCTTTCGATTCTATCGATCATTTTTACTCTGATGAATATAAGAAAGCTCTCGAACAGAACTTACCATCAACCGAGCTGGAAAAACTGGAAAAGTTTCGTCCTGCCACAGCCATTGAAGCAAATATTCTTTTCAACGACCTTCACATACGTGAAGAAAAAGAGGAATACACCGGAGTCGCTGCTCAGTCCGATTGATCTCAGGCATCCAAACGTATGCTCGCGTAGACTTGCAGTGCTCTTTTGCATATCTGTTCTGGATTAAATTTATCGATGATATGCTGATGAGCCTGCAAAGCCAGTTTCTCTGTCGCCTCTTTGTTCTCCAAAAACCATTTCATCTTCTCTGCAAGCGAATTATAATCGTTGCAATTAAACAGAACACCATTCTTCCCGTCTTCAATTATCTCCGGGAAACCTCCGCAATTGGAGCAACACACAGCAGTCTTTGCAGCCATGGCTTCAAGGCAGCTATATGGATGATTTTCCCATAGTGAAGGGAAAAAAGCAACTGAGCTGGTTTGCAGATAATAAGGTATTTCTGATTGATTCACTCCTTCAATTATGCTGATCTTGTCTTCCAGGCTTAATTCTGAGATCAGATCTTTTATGTATTGTTGGTAGGGTTTTCCATCGGGCATATTACCATATCCTCTTCCAACAAGCAATAATTGCGGAGGATTATGGATCCTGCAGACCATCTGATATGCCTTTACCAAAAGATGAACCCCTTTTCTATGCTCCAGTCTTCCGATGTAAATCCACCTGGAATTATTCTTTTCGGATTTGAAACGGTTTACAGGTATTGGATTCGGAAATACCACAGCATTCCGGATACGCCATTCTTTCTTTAGTATTCCTGCCAATGAACTGCTGGGCGATGTAACCGCTTTTGCATGTGTAATGGACCGGCGCTCCAGATATTTCTGAAACCAGCAATCAAACGGGTGTTCTTTAATTTGATTCAACTTCCGCACCATTGTCCATGGTGTATGAAGCCGTACAACAAGCGGCAGCCTCTTGAATGTCAGATAATAACCTTCAGCACCACATTCAGGATATTCTATAACATCAAAGGTATCATTTTCACTCAATCGGAGACATTCTTTGTACACAGTCCCGGCCCATGCAAGACGATTGAGGGATTGTGAAATTGTCTTATAGCACAACCGTCTTAACTGATACCATAACGAGCCCTCAGGAAGAGGATAAGGTCCGCATGGAACCCGGTGAACATTTACTCCATTCTGAACAGAATGAATTTCTCTGTCAATTGCCCGGCAAATAACATGAACCTGGTGTCCCATCGAAGCCATTGCTTCGGCCATGTACATGGTATATGTGGCAATTCCTCCGAAACCGGTTTGCGGAGGATATTCACTGGAAATATAGAGTATTTTCATTTTGTGTTTAGTATCCGATCATCTGCACATTTCCCCAAAGACGGACTTAAAAGCCATTAATCCAGTCAGGTGGAATTGCTCCCAATGGGTTTAGTCTCAATTCCGTTAAAAGTCAATTCTTTCTCCAAAAACGAGAAACTATCTAACCCTGCGCATCTCTGTGTTTCCTGCGTTTTAAATCCTTATCCTTTCTCCACCGTTAAATGCTTTGCGTTTATAAGCTTTTGCATAACTCAGAAAATGAAACTTCATCAAGGCTGTTGAAAACATAATGTGCACCACTGAGATCCAGGTCTCTTGTCAGACTGCATCCTACTGCAATACATTTTAAACCTGCTGCTTTTGCAGATGCAATACCCAGAGGAGAATCTTCTATTGCAAATGAGTTTTCCGGTAAACAATTCAGCAGCTTTAAAGCAGCATTGTATGGCTCCGGATGTGGTTTATGCCTGACTGTATCATCCCTGCATACAATAGCGCTAAAGTGCTTAATTAAGCCTCTTTTATGCAGATGTCCTTCAACCCAGGCTCTGGAGGAGCTGGATGCGACTGCCAGAAGTCCACCTTTACCTTTAACCTCTTCCATCCTTTCTAATACTCCCGGTAAAAGTGGGAGTGCATCAGCCATCTCCATCTCTGTTTTTTTATGGATAGATTTCAGCTTTTCTCTATCCAGTTTTTCACCTGTAATACTTTCCAGGTAATCGAAAGGATCTGTTGCATAGGCAGCACGGCCGACACTTTCTATCCAGACCTGAAGAGGAAGTTTCTGGCCATACCCTGCAAAGATCTCCTGCATGGCTTCATACCGTGCTTTTTCCGTATCGATTATTACTCCATCAAAATCAAAAACTACAGCCTGAAGTATCATTTCCCATTTATTTCCGTTTGAAAATAAGTTTTACATCATCCGATTTTGCCACCTGCATCAGAGCATTCTGCTCCGTGGCAAATTCATCATTTGCAAATATCCGGTTGTAATCACATGTGAGCCTCCTATAGACCATGATCTTTCCCTTTTCCAGTTTAAACCGAAGAGAATATTCCATATTATCGGTTTTTATTTCCGTATCCTGCGGCTCTTCTATAAGTTTCCAGCTCCCGGGGACAGTCAGTTCAACATCGGACTCCAGTTTTACTATCCCGATAAATGAAGAGGACAGGTCAACCGGATTTTTACGGTTCGGTTCCACTGGATAATATCCGGAACCAAGTATGTCAGGCATTTTTAAACTGTAAATGATAGTGGAACCATTAACATTAGCTGCATTTCTGGCAGTAATGCAATAGGTGAAACCTATAGAATCCGCTACACTTTCAAGATTATCAAACCACATGGTATCGATTGTAACATCAGGGTGCTCGGCGCTTATTGCCCGATGAAGGTCGGTTTTGCGTTCATTATCATTCTGAAAACGATAGATGGAACGCAACTGCGAAGCCAGAATACCGCGGCGAAACGTTCTCATAGTCTGTTTGAGGGTCCCGGTGCTGTCAAGCTGCATGGTGATTTCTCTGCGGATCATACGGTTTTCCGGTTTATCGATGGGCAACACAGTGATGTCCCTGTTTCCGGGTTTTATCACCAGAGCCATCGCTCCCTGATCAGCGGAAGGAAGTCTTCCAAGAGCTGTATTTCTGTCTGTAAAATCCACATAGGTAATTTTATCACCTGTTTGAAACTGAAGAATACAATGGTCAAAGTTTGGACCTATAAAAGCATGATCTGTAAAATGCCGCACTCCTGTATTGACCAGTACCAGCCAGGATTTTATGCCTGCAATATCCATAAGACATTTCCCCAGGGAAGCCATATCTTTACAATCTCCGATACGTGTAGCAAGCACATCTTTTGCTACCTGAGGTACCCATCCGGATTGCCTGAACGAAACAAAGCTGTAATTGATATTTCTGGTTATGAATTCATGAATCTTTAAAGCCTTGTCCCAGTCGCTGTTAGTGTTCCTGAAAAGGGAATCAGCAAGACTCTTCAATTCGATAGTCTGATTCTGCTTATGACGGCTCAGCTCATAATACCAGTCACTTATCTGTCCCCAATCCATGAAGTTGGAATAAATCGCCTTCGGATAAGAAGGGTGCTCGACAGGACAGAATGATTCAGTGTTATCAGATGCAAAAGGTTTGGAACTGATGGTAGTGATTCTGTAATCCTGATCCTGGGTGGTTTCCACCTTTATCGAATCTCCTATGACTGTAAAGGGAATAGTATCATCTGATGGCGCAACAAGTCTTATCCGTGTGTCAAATGATGGAAGCCCCTGATAAAACTCCTGCTTGCCATAGACCTTTCCTGCCATTACACCTTCATAATAATCCTTGAGATTGTATTCCAGAATTATGCAGTCACCCGGTTCCAGCGATTTAAAGACAACATAGTTGGATTGATAATCAGCAGAAATCTCAGAACCATCTTTTTTACGGCTGACCGCTTTTTCAATATTCAACTGCTGATAAGTGGGATTAAAAGGAATCTGATATTCTTTCCATAAATCGATCTGATTCTGATTGGGAAGATGCAAAATAAAAAATACTCTGCTTGCAGAAGAGCGGCTTGGGTAGAGGTAGACATCCTCTATACAGGAAATAAGTGCTGCTTTCTCCGGTACAGTCTTGAGCCATTGGGCAGAAGCATCTATCAATGAATCGACATCCGGCAGAGGTGTCATTTTTTCAAAGCTCTTCTGTTTTCTCAGCTCACGGATACTCTCCCAGGCAGTAAAATCATCGGAGGTATATTTAACAGTCTGCAGAAACGTTTCGATGGCTTCTTCTTTTCTGTTAAGTGAGGCAAGGATATTCCCCTTAAGATTTAAAACAAGAGAGCTTGTAGGAATTATCCTGAGACACTTATCAACCCAGGTAAGCGCTTCGGAATATTGTTTCTGATTGTAATAGATAGTGCTTAACTGCAGATATGGAGCCGGTACAGATGGATTGTATTTAATTGCTTTCTGGATTGTTTCTATGCCCTTTTTTACATTTCCCTGTTTAATTTCCAGTTTGGCCAACTGCGTATATGCATCAGTGGCATTACGGCTGACTGAAGTATAAACTGAGAGCAGATGTGAAGCTTTCTGTAAATTGCCCTGAGAAACATAGATGCTTACCAGAAGATTCATCACTTCAGGATTATCTTTGTAGTTAGTTTCCAGTTCTGTCATGCAATTGAGAATTTCTGAACCGTTTTTCTGCTGAATCGCAGCAGTTAAATGCGCAATAGCTGCCTGTGGAGTCTTTTTGAACTCTTCAGGAGAGCTGCTCAGAAAGTCATTTAAGGAACGGGGATTGCCTTTTGCCATCTCTAATCTTAATTGTCTCTCCCAGGCAGAACGGTTCAGTCTGCACAAATCAAAGGCCCTTTTCATGGCAATCTCATATTCAGTGCTTTTCTGGGCCCTTCCAAGGGATTCAGCAAGAAGAGAATGGAGCAAGGAACTGTTTGGATATTTTTTCAGGTACTGCTGTATTATTATCTGTGCCTCATTGGTGCGTTCATAAATATTGAAAAGTGCAACCAGAGAAAATAGTGCATCAAAATTGGTGCTATCACTTTTCAATGATTTTTTAAGGACATTACTGATAGAGTCAAGTTCAGGTGAAGGGGCAAGATTCTGATACACTGTAGAGTCGGTTTTAAAGGAAGCGATTTTTGAAAGGGTCTCGATATTGGTTAAGGGATTGTAGGATTTATCAAGAAACCGCAACATGAAATTGGAATAGCGGGACTGTGAACTGCCCTGATAGACCGTTTCGTGGCCAATCTTTACCAGAAGATCATTCTGGCCTTTATTCAGTTTGACTTTCTGCAGATATGTATCTATACCGGTATTCCTGAAGACAGAGTCCAGAAGTACAGTGTTCCCATTGAGAAAGACCTCAAACGCACCTGATGCCCCGAACGAAAGAATGGCTTCCTGAGTCTGAGGGCTGTTTACTGTACAGTGAAAGTAGTATATCGCGTTCTCTTCTGTCCCATGATTCTTAACAAATATCCAACCGTTCGGTGTTAACATCTGAAGCTTATGCCATTTTACAGAATTACCGCTTTTTCCCTCATATTCCCTGCTGTAGTCTCTCTGAATTTCGGGAGGATATTTTTTGGCAAGACCGCAGTTGGAAACATTCTCAAAGGGACCGATAAACTGCCAGTTGGTGATTACTCCCATTTTTTTGCACATCTTTTGTGCCTTCTCAAGCTCGCCCTCATTCAGATATCTCTGTAATAGAGCATCCTGATACCATCCATTGAACAGGCCATTGGATGAAGCCAGCTTAAACAGGACCTCATCCCGTTTTTTAAACTCCGGGCTTCCATGACTGCTTTCTGAAAGATAAAAATCAGGTCTTGCAGAAAACATCAGCAGATCCTTATCGCTGCGAAAAGCATCGATAAAACAGAGGCTGGAAACGGTATTATTTCCCAGAAACGACTCGACCACTCCAAGCCCTCTGAAAGCCTGAGCTGTTATTTTGGGATCCTTGTCACCTGTTAACTTTCGGAAAATATCCCGTGCCGCAAGAGGTTCGTTGTCCAGAAGCTTTGTCCAGGCACTGTCAAGCAATCGTTTTTGTGAACCAAAAACACCGGATGCAGACATAACTGTGAATGTACAAATAAGAATCCATCTGAAAATCACAAAATTCTCCTTCATTTTTTTATTACAAAAAAAAATCTGACACAGCCTCAGGAATTATCATCTGTTGTACACATGAAAGCCTGATTCTTCTGCAGAAATTCTCTGATATGAGCTTTAGGATCTCCCCTGAGTTTCTTTAACGTACTGATGTAATCAACCATATTCCTCAGATTGCCACCCATTTCTCTGTAAAGCAGCTCGAACAGCTCCACATCATATGTGTAGGTCATCCAGATTGCAAGAGAAGCATTATTTATCTTCATTGATCCGAGGTTATGGTATTTTGGTGTTTTAAAAATATTGTCATAATTGTTTTTTATATTGAGTCTGAAAGTATCGATCATCTGTTGCTTTTTTTCCAGCTTTGATTCTGGAGGCTCATTGCTCTGGTATATCTGTTCAAGATCTTTCACCAGTTTTTTCATGATGGAGCTATAGGTCTGGCGATCTCTGGCAGTGCTGACTGCATTTCGGTATTCATCGGAATCTTCACCATATTTACTTTTTATAAACTCCAACGCTCCCCGGTTTCCGATATAGGTAGCAAGTTCCTCGTTGAACCGGGCCTGTCCCTTTAAATAGATGGTTGCGTGGGTCTGTTCATGAATCATAAGTGATGCAAGAGAAAAAGCATTATAATCAGCCATATAGCTGTAAAGCGGATCAGAAAAGAATCCAAGTGTACTGAATGCATCCACTTTACTGATATCGACGTCATAACCTTTTCTGGAAAGTTTTCCAGCTTCCTTCTTTGCATCTTCGAGTTCGAAAAAACCTTTATATGGGATACATCCCAGAATAGGAAAACACCACTTGTACTGATCAAAACTCAACTTCTGTGCAGCAGATACAAAGACCGCAATATAATCGTTGTCAACTTTCACCATACGGGAATAGTTGCCATTTTTTACCAGACCGACAGAATCTATGGCAAAGGCCCGGATCTCCTGAGCCAGCTCCAGGAATGATCGGATTTTTTCTTCCGTATCAGGATCTTCCAGGATGGCTTTGATGGGTCTGGCTCTGGAATTATAACTGATAAGATAAATCCCTTGCTTTATCAGATAGCAGCCATTAATAAATGTCAGAATGGAACTTATTAATATTAATTTGAGCAGTTTTCGAAATTGCAAGAGTCCTCTTTATTTCAACCGTATTATGGCAATTAATGTATACCAGATCCTGCCCCCCTAATCCACCTGCCCCCTAAATCCCCCGAGGGGGGACTTTAAGATCTCTTTAATGACAGTGGGTAGTGATCCATCGGTCTCATAGGTCCCCCTTTGGGGACCAGGGGACAGGAGATTAGGGGACTTCCGAATCGATGATAAAAAGATACTACATACCAGAGTGAGTGTGGGTCTGAATATCATCAGTTTTACAAAAACAGGCTGCCTTAAAGGTTTAATAATCAGTGGTTGGGGAAAATAAAATTGAGACGATGAGATAATCGTTTTTGGGCGTTTCCCCCAAAAATTAAGCCAAATTCCTGCAATTCAGGCTGCATAATTTCTTCTTTTCCATGATTTCTCTCTTTGAACTCAGCCAGTTCCAGCCGTTTTTTCGTGTATTGCTTAAGTTCTCCAAAGACATAAGCTTTAATCAGATAAACGATGCTTATCTGCGGGACCTTTCGGTGCCACTGATCAATAAAATCCAGAACATCATTGTAGCGTTTTTCCTTACACAGATGATATGCACGGATAAGCATCTCGATACGATTAAACTGGCTTTTTGCTGCCAGCAGGCGTCGCCTTAACATTTGCACTTCCACTGCAGGGTCAGACTGCTCATAAAAAGTAATAAGACGGTGTAATCCCTGGATATTATCCGGATCCCTATCGAGCAGTCGTTTCAAGGTGCTTTCAAGCATTTTTTCCATATTCAGCTCTTTATAAAGATCTGCCAGAGTAAGATAGGAGTAATAATTTCCCGGAGACAGAAGGATCTCCTGTTCAAGGCAGCGGATTGCATCAGAATGCCTTCCCAATTTCAGATAGGAAATGGCACAGCTATGGT
>CAYPMS010000125.1:399-10777 GCA_964411655.1 uncultured Fibrobacter sp. | reverse complement strand
TGGATTTGCGTAATGGTTTTGATCATTGCTGGACTAGTGCAGGCCCTGAGAAACGTAGGCTTCTTGAAGAAGTGCAGGTTCATGCAGAGAATTGCCATAAGATTCTTGTTCAGATTATCGGCGAGCTGAGGGAAAATCAGATAATTTGTGAATGAATTTTTTGACTACTCTCAAAAATTGAGAGTACAACTGTTTATATTAGATAAAATGTAAAAGAAGTTAAGAACTGATTCTGGAAATAACTGCGCTATCAGGGTAGATACAGATAAACATTACTTCCAGGGAGAAGCTTAAATGGATGTAAATAATTATAGGAATAGGAGGCATCATGAAGCAAATGTCAGATAATGTATACTGCAGCGCTTTGGCTTCATTGCTCCATGATATCGGGAAACCTTTACAGCGGGCCTGTAAAAGTGACAGGAACACACTGTCAAAAGATGCCAGAGGAATGGAGACCCTTGTAAAATATCCACATTCCCTGTGGACTGCAGATTTCTTTTTTGAGAACTATGAAAAGTTTATGGAACTTGAACCGGTCAGACGGTATGGCTTTGAGAATTTTCTGAAACTGGCAAGTAAACATCATCAGCCGGATTCTGCCAATACAGGCGAGATTATAGTTCACTATGCAGATCGGGCATCTGCAGGTCTGGACCGGGTAATGGATGATGATGGTACTCAAACGGAGTCCTTTATCAGAAAACCACTGGTATCACTTTTTACAAGAGCACGGATTGAAAAAAATGTTGCTCCGGAGACTCTTTACTACAATTTAGGAAAACTTGAGAAAGATTCGGTTTTTCCTCAAGCCACAGTGAGTCTGAGCAGTGAACGATATCGTTTGCTTATGGATGACTTTAAAAGAGATTTCGATGCAATTTTAACAAAAAATCCGGTGATTTTTCTTGAATCTGTTGCTTCACTTATCATTCGTTTCCTATGGTGTGTACCCTCTTCAACACAGGAAGGTTACGCTGACATACCGCTGGCAGATCATCTTCTGACTACTTCAGCGATAGCTTCAGCCATGGTTGTCAATTATGATGAAACCGGAAAAGGACCTCAGGAGCAGTCGTTCCGTCTGGTTTCCGGAGACTTTTCAGGTATTCAGAATTTCATATTTTCACTGTCCGGACAATCTGATAAAAGCATTGCCAAACTGCTACGCGGCCGGTCCTTTATGGTGAACCTTTACAATATTCTTGCGGCACGTTTTGTGACAGAAGAATTTGGTCTTCCTGTTATTAATGCTATTACAACTGCAGGTGGCAAATTCCAGATAATTCTTCCTGATACAGAAAAGTTCGATGAAAAGTTGGCAAATGTGCGTTCAGAAATAGAAAGTTGGACATATAATCAGTTTTTCGGAGAACTGCGTTTTATTCTGGATAATGGAGTGAAATTTAATTACAGTGATTTTAAGCTGGAAAAATTCCAGGAGGTTTTTAAAAGAGCTGGTGATTCACTGAATATAGCTAAGACAAAACCTTTATCATCTGTTCTTGAGAATCCATCGAACTGGGTGGACAATAAACGTTATTCAGATTTTCATAAGTATAAGGTCTGCAGGATATGTGGTAAAGAACCAGGTAATATCCAGGCAGAAAAAATAGGTGATAATTGCAATGATGCCATAGTTTTTGGTTCAAAGCTTCATAAATCAAAATACATGGTTATCATGACTGGTAAAGAGGTTTTCAGGCGATATAAAGTAAAACTGTTGGAAGAAGAAGAGATAAATGGATTAGATTTCTCTGATGTTTTAACGTTATGCAAACTGAATGTTTCCACCAGTAATAAGCAGGTTTTGCCTGAACTGCACTATTCCAACTATTTACCAAAGAATGAGGATAGTGAACCGTTTACATTTGAAGAGATAGCCGAAAAAAGTAAAGGTTTACAGGCTTTGGCATGTCTTAAAGCAGATGTAGACAATATGGGGTTGTTTTTTTCGGAAGGGTTCAGAGATTCCAACGGTAAATCCACTTTGAGTGTATCGCGGGTTGCTTCTGTTTCCAGAATGGTAAACTGGTTTTTTGCAGGGCATCTTCCTGAGCTGTTGAAAAATGATGAAACATTTCGATACATTTACACCTTATTTGCCGGCGGGGATGATCTCTGTCTTATCGGTCCATGGGACATAATTATTGAATGTGCCTTAAAAATCCGAAAAGAATTTGCAAGGTATACAGGAAAAACGCCCAGCATGACTCTTTCCGCTGGAGTGGAACTTTTCAAACCCGCAACACCTGTGTCTCATGCAGTTGAAAATGCGGAAGAACTACTGGAGCTTTCCAAAGATCCTTCAAAAGGCAAAAACAAAATCACTCTGTTCAAGGAAACAATGTCCTGGGATGAAGAGCTTCCTGCACAAATGAGATTTGCCGAAGACTGGGAAAAATTTGTCAATGAAACAAGTGAAGATAAAAGCATTAACCGGAATGCAATGCTTTACCGTTTCCTGAGGTATCATGACGAATACAGACAGGCCCCGGAAAACAGTATGGATAAATTGAAGCATCGTTTCAGGTTCGTTTACGATATAAGCAGGAACCTGAGGGCCCCCAGGGAAAAAGGGGAAAAGGACTGGAGAAATGAGAAACCATTTAAAGATCTGCTTATTACAAAAACACGGAATATGGAAGAGACACCGCTTTTTAAGTATTTACCGGTGGGAATAGCTATTTCGGCATATAAAAACCGATCAAAAAAGAAACAACAGGGAGGAATAAATGAACCAAAATTTCAGACAGAGTACAGTTAATCCTAATTCCGGTCAGGGAAAAAAGCCATTTAATGGTGATGGCAAGGGAAATTCTAATTTTAAACTCCCTGACTTCAATTCCAAAGACCTTTTAGGAAATGAGGCTGAAAGGTTGGCAGAAGAAATAACCAGAAGTAAAAAGTTGACTACAAGCCAAATAAGAAATTTCTACAGCGAGGTCAAAAACATAGAAAACCTGCTTAAAGCCAACAATAATTTATGGGAAAAATTGTATGGAAGGATTAAACTCATAAAGGCAAAAGCTATATACAATGCTAATCGTGGTCAGAAATCGTTAAATATTTCTAAAGAATTCAAGGAGTTTATATGTCAGGCTATTGATAAAATCACACCCGATGAGAATGGAAAAAAGAACTTCACAATATTCTGTCAATTATTTGAAGCTGTCGTAGGATACTCAAGTGCATATATATCACCTGAAAAGGATAAAAAACATGAAGATTATTGAAAACATAAAAATTAATGGGGAGATAGAAGTATTAAGTGGCTTACACATCGGTGCAGGAAAAGGAGCCCTTGAAATTGGCGGTCTGGATAATGCTGTTATTAAAAATCCCAAGACAAATACCCCATATATTCCTGGATCATCTCTTAAAGGGAAAATGAGGTTTTTAACTGAGTGGAAACTTGGAAAAGTTGAAAATGAAAATCCCCACTCATGTAAGAAATCGGATTGCCCTGTGTGCAGAGTCTTCGGAACTCTTGAAAAATCGGAAACCCCACGTGGGACGACCAGACTTATTGTACGTGATGCAAACATTGTTGGTGAATTCAATCCGGAGACAATGTTGGAAATAAAATACAGCACAGCCATAGATCGAATGACTGGTACTGCGAAAAATAACTCTTTTCATAATCAGGAACGTGTAGTTCCAGGCGTAAGATTCGCCTTTGAAATTATTTACCGGGTATTTGACTTAGAAGATTCGGGTAAGGCGGACTACGACAATTTCAAAATTGTGGCTGAAGCATTAAAGCTCGTTGAAAACGATACCCTTGGAGGGTCAGGTTCGAGAGGCTGTGGTCAGATTGCTTTTAAAGGAATTACTGTGACTGGTGGAAAGGTTCCGGGAACCTATGAAAAACTGGATGATTTGCTCGGAAAACTGAATCGGAGCTGAAACGATGGTATATAAATTTACAATTGCACCTGAAGGCGCTATCGGTTCACCATTCAGATCTGATACTCTTTTTGGACATGCATGTTGGACAATGCTATACAAATACGGTAATGACCGGTTTGAGAGCTTCAGGACTAATGCTGCAGAACAGAAACCGGAACTGGTTTTTTCAGACGGATTCCCCTCTGGATGGTTACCCCGGCCATTGATTCCCAGGAAGATTTCTGATTCTGTATCAGTACAGCAAAAGGCGATGCTTAAAAAGAAATCAAAGCTAAAGTGGGTTTTCAGGCAGTCTGCTGAAAATTGCAACTGGGACCTTTCAGAGTTAGATAACCAGGCGACAGTTAATTCAGGCGGATACAGTGATATGCCTGTCTCTGATATTCAGCTTCGAAATATTATTGACCGTTTCACTGGTACTTCACTGGAAAGTAACGGCCTTTTCAGTTATGAAAGAAACTGGTATCATGGGATCTGGAGTAAAGTTGATATCTATGTCTCGACCGAATGGAGCCCTGAAGAACTGACCGATTTCCTGTATAAAATGTTTGAAGTTGGCTATGGAAGGGATCAGACGGTTGGGCTTGGAAAAGTAAAAATTGATACCGAACCGTGTGACGCCAATTTTCCAAAAATTGATAAATGTGACTATTATCTGTCTTTATCAAGGTGTGTGCCTGACAGTTCCGTTTCCATGAAAGACTCGTTCTATCAGATCGAGCCGAAATACGGAAAAGTCTGGAGCGGTTTTGATACTGAAAACCCTTTTAAAAAGCCGATTATTCAGATTGTGCCAGGATCGGTACTTAAAGTAAAATCCAAATCTGAAACAGCAGGTCAGGTACTGGATGGCATTCATGATAACAGCAGGATAGTTGAAAACTGCATGACAGTACTCTACCCTGTCCCGGAAACAATTGTAAAGGAGTATTCTGCATGAGAAAAATCCTTAACATAAAGGCAAAAGCATTTATGCCGGTCCATGTTGGCGGTGGAGAAGATCATAAACTCGATCCACTGGACTATGTTGTTAAAGAGAACTGGTTTTACAGGATCAATATCAGCAACATGCTCAAATCCGACAAAACCTTTTCAGATCTGTTTGTAAAAACGGTCGAAGATCGGTTTGCAATCGGCAGATTGAGAAGAATCATTGCAGACGCCTTCAACCCGGAAAATGCTGATATGTGGATTCATAGGGCAAAAGTATCTGCTTCTTTCAAAGAAGCTTATATTAAAAATCTCGATGACCTCAGACTTAATAATCAACTCCTTGTGCAGTGCTTTCCGCTTACAGGTAACAGGGCATATTTGCCGGGATCTTCAATTAAAGGGTCAATAAGAACTGCGGTTCTTGATTCTTTGTCTGATGGGAAAGAAGATGAAATACTGGCAAAAGCAGAGAATAGAATTCATAACCCAAAGGAAAGGTACAAATTGGGTGAATATGTTGAAAAGATTATTCTTAAATATGGAAAGGTTCAGGATGATCCATTTAAGGGAATAAAGTTAAGCGATGCGATTCTGCCACCGGATTCAACAATGATTGTTAAAGTTGTTAATTGTGGTAAAGAAACAATCGGGAAAAATAAAAGTGGTGAAGGCGTCCCAATGTTTGTTGAAGCTATAACTGAGAAAACTGAATTCGAATTCCGTCTTATTACCGATGACAGGTTTTTGTCATTTGGCAACAATCTTAAACCAGATGCCAATTGGGTTTTACAGAAATGTTCTGATTATTATACATGTGCTTTTTCGAGTGAAGAGGAAGACTTTTACAAAATTGGGACTACAGCTTCAAATCTGATTCAGGACTTGATATATGAGGTGCTGGATGATAAAGATGAAAAGAAAAAAGGGATCTCAGCTTTAAGGGTCGGGCGATTTTCACATCTGGAATCCATGACTTACTCCCATCGGCCGGCAAATTATGAAGAAGATAAGAGAAAATACCTCTGCCAGCCCGAAGTAAAAAAAGGAAAATGGGGTACTACAAGAAACCTTGTTGACGGAAAAATCCCCATGGGCGGAATAGTTTTATACTATCCCGAATGATAGACTCAAACCGCTTATTACACTGGCCCGACATGCAAAAACGATACGCTTTAATCACCTCTATTGGAACCGGACTTAGGAAGGAAAATGGTTACCGTAAAACCACCTACCGTTTCCCTTCCGGGGAAGAGTGTACAACCAGCGTTTTCCTGGAAGCGTTACTTAAGACCAAATTCCGTAATTTCCTGCAGATCTTTATAACAGGCACTTACACCTCTGACTGGGGAACCCTTTTGGGAGCTGTTAAAGGAAACCATGAGGATTTTCATCTGTCGTTACTGGAAGAACAGGAAATGAATAACAAAGTTCCTGATTCAATGCTGGAGACCCTGCAGAAGATCCTTACTGATGAATTCGGAATTCCTGTTACCATCAGGGCGCATGTTCCTAATATCGATTCAATGACCATAGATAATATTTTCTCCTCTTATATGGAAACCATGAAATTAATTCCTTCCGATATCCCTATTCTTCTGGATATTACTCATGGATTCCGCTCCATGCCCCTTTTACTCTATCAGGCATTGCAATACAGTGTGACTGATGGAAAGCGACGAATGATCGAACTGGTTTACGGTGAATATATCGATACCGAAAAAATCTCTTTTGTACGAGATCTGAGCCGCTACTGGTTCTATAGTGAATATACCACAGCACTTCACCTTTTAAGGGAAAGACTGGATGGCTTTCTTCTGGCAAAACTCATCGAAAATGAATGGAATGAAGCTTCCAGGTGGTTAAGAAGATTTTCAGGAATCGTTCAGGCCAACTTCTGCATGCAACTGGATGAATGTCTGAGAAGTCTCAGGAATATTCTTGAAAAGAAACAGCAAACAGAGCATTCTGTTCCATGGTGGATAGAAACTGTTGAAAATGATCTGAAAAAAATGTGTAAACGTCTGATAATGTCATCCAAAAGTTTATCTCTGACCGAATATTCCGTTTTCCTGGCTGAAAGGGAGATGTATACACAGGCAATAATTTCTTTGCAGAATGCTGTAGAGTGCAAAATAATGGAACATCTCAAGAGAGAAGATAAATTTGGTGATTATGACTTCTGGAAAAAAGAAGGTAGAACCGAATTATATCAGATTTTAAGCAGTGACCATGAATTAACAAATAAAATCAGAAACCTGGAATATGTAAGAAATCAGATCGCACATGGAGGTTCCAAAAACCCGGAAACCGGTGGGGCACCAAATGCCGAAAATCTGAAAAAACAATATGATTCCGGTATAAATGCTGTAAAAAAACTGTTTGAGTTGATAGACAAGAATAGATGACTGTTATGATTTCCGGAAAAATTGATACACTGATCTGTACTGTTGGTACCAGTCTTTTGACCAATTTATCCAGATGGCCTCAATCACCTCTCAGGGAATCTGTGGACAAGAGAGATGTAAATGGTACAGTTAAAGAGCTGCTGTTAGAACCCGATGCGTGCCGGTGCTGTGCTGAGCTTAATTCCATTGCAAGCATTGTAAAGCATCAGTACCTTTGTGATCACAGACGTTGTGTGTTTCTGGTATCCGATTCCGATGAAGGAAGGTTTATAGGTGATGTCCTGAAAGATTATACCGGCTCCGAAAAATCTTCACTGCATTTCCGTGATGTGGAGTTTCTGGTAATCGGGGAGCTTTGTGATACCGACATAAACCGTTTTAGAGACAGGGGCCTGAAGAATCTGGTTAAACTTATAAGTAAAGAGGTCCGCTGCTGGGGAAAAAACCGCATATTGATAAACGCGACAGGCGGATATAAGGCACAGATCTCCTTTGCCGGAATGATAGGACAGGCACTGGGAATTGCAGTCGCATATATGCATGAGAGATTTTCCGATATAATCATTCTTCCACCTCTGCCGCTTAACCTTGACATGAACTTTTATCTTCAGTATGCAGAAGAGTTCTTCGATCTTAACCAGGGGACTTCAATACCTGAGGAGCATTATTTGGAGCGTGATTCCAGGTTTGAATCCCTTATCGAATCGATAAGCAATAAAGGTGAAACATTTACCAGCCTTAGTGTTTCGGGGCAGCTTTTTTACGAAAAGTTTACAGAAATCTTTTCCGGAGAAAAAGAGAAACTGCTGCCGCCTTCCTGCCGGAGCGCTTCAGAAGAGAAATCGCGCTTCTTTGAAGATAATGATGGGGGAGAACATACGGGGTTAGTCTCATATCTGGACAGGGTCTGCAGAGAACCATTTGTAAAATCAGTTACAACAGTATGTTACAACAGAGATGCAAATGAAGGAAATAAATTCAGGCTCACTTCACATTGTAGTGCTGATCAGATCGAGGGAACATTCAGTAATGCTGAAGGAACCACCAAATTTTTCATCACCACTACATCACAAAACGAATTGCAACGGAAAGCATGTCTTAACTGGCTGCTGTTAAATCTGCAAAAAGAATGTTACTGATAGAGTGAAGCTTATTTCTGCTCTTTGAAATATTTGTTTGCAAAGCACATTTTATTTATTGCATAATATTGATAAGTAACCGGCCGCAGATGGCAGCTTTATTTCTCTTTTATATAGCTCATTGATTTTTCCGCAACCGGATAACTGAATTGCTTTAAACCTAAATTCCGTGTTCAACTGCGGATTTTAGGTTAAATCAATTCACCTCTCAGGATGGAGGAAAACCGATGTCTTTTATCTATGTGACGGAGCAGGGGGCCTGCATAAAAAAGAATGGCCCAAGAATACAGGTCATCAAAGATGGTGAAATGCTGGCAGACAGGGCTGTGAAGGAGGTACAGACACTGGTGTTATTTGGAGGGGTTCACCCTACCACCGAAGCGATGCTTTCTATACTGGACAATGGCGGAGACGTTGCCATGATGACAATCGACGGGCATTTCAAGGGTAAAATGGTCAGTGCAAAAGGGAAGAACTCCATACTGAGAGTCGCACAATATTCGCAGTTCACAAATGAGATGCGGCGTGAGGAAATGGCCAGAAAGTATGTTGAAGCGAAGATCAGAAACGGTATGGATGTTCTTCTTGATTACCATTACAGCAACAGCAACACCTACCGACTGGAAGACCGTGTCAGGGAGCAGATGGAGAAGATTTGCGATATTCTTCATAATCAGCAAATGGATCTGGCTATGATTCGCGGCTACGAGGGAACCGGTGCAAGATTTTATTTCAACGAATTTGCCAAATGTCTTCTTCACGGTCGCAGTTTCCCGGGAAGAAAATATCACCCTTCTACCGATCCGGTAAATGCGCTGCTTTCGTTTGGATATTCGTTTGTGGCGCGGGAGATTGAGGGGATACTGGAAGCTTGCGGGCTCGATCCGTATATCGGTTTTTTCCACGAGGTTACCTATGGAAGAGCTTCGTTGTCACTTGATCTGATGGAAGAGTTCAGACATCCCCTGGTGGATCGGCTGGTATTGAAGCTTTTTAACCGGAAGATGCTGGATGATGATGATTTTGAAATTCGGGGGGATCAGGGCCAGGTTTATCTGAAAAAAGAATCTCTGAAGATTTTTATCCGCCATTATGAGGAGTGGTGCAACAGTAAAAACCGGACCTGGGCAGATGACCGGGAGATGTCCTGGAGGATGGTGATGTGGAAACAGGCGGAGAAACTTCGGGATTGTATACAGAATGAGAAGGAGTATTCGCCTTTTTCATGGAAAACTGCATTGGTAAAAGAGGGGGGTGAAGGGGCAGAAGAGAATAAGGTGAAGGAGAGCGTATGAAGTATGTGATTGCATTTGATATAGTTGATGACCGTATAAGGTCAAGGGTGGTCAGGATTCTTTCGGAGTATGCGTATCGGGTGCAGAAATCGGTATTTGAAGGGTTAATAAGCAGAGAGTCCTTTGAGGAGATGCAGGAAAAGCTTGCCAGGGTAATAGATCAGAAAAGTGATTCTGTGCGGATTTATCCCCTGTGTGGCAAATGTGAATCGGAAGTACGCATAATCGGGATTGGCAGCAGGGTGGAGCAGGTGGATTACATTATATTGTGAAAAGGATGTATCGGGTGGTTACACAAGGGGATTTTGAGGCTGGTGAAAAGAAAAGGGCTAGATTGTTTTTCAGAGGGGGATCACAAATCATATATTTTATGACAGACAGCCTTTTAGAGGGGAATATTCAACCATGGTTTTCCGGCATAAAAGGGCTGTTTAAGTGAAAAAGTGCCTAAATGGTTGAAATGACAGCAGTTAAATTATTTAAATTCTTTACCGGAGGTATCGGGAAAATGACCGCTTGTAAACAAAAGTGTGAGCTGTTGAAAAAGGGGTTTATAATGGGTTTCAAATCAATGGGTTAGAAAGGCAGCTATCAGAATAGTTTCCATGATGTAGAATGGATTAAGACAGATTCTCATTTGAAATTATCGAAACGGCTTCTTATACAATCAGAATAGTTTCCATGATGTAGAATG